>JAQGKH010000331.1 GCA_028290225.1 Devosia sp.
ACCAGCAGGGCGGGATCGACCTGGGGCCAGGGTGCATCGGCCACGAGGCCCGCGCGCCCAAGTTCCTGCCAGCAGGTTTCCGCCAGATGCGGCATCATCGGGGCGATCAACTGCACCAGGTAGCCAATGCCCTCTTCCAGCGCTGCTAGCCGGGATGCCGGTGCGGCGGCAACCAGGCCCGCCGAGCGCACCAGGGCGTTGGTCAACTCATAGATCTGGGCCACGGCGCGGTTGAAGCGCAGGCCTTCGATATCGTCAGCCACCTGTTGCACCGCGCGGTGGGCAGCGCGGCGCACGCCAGTGGCTTCCTCATCCGGGCTGATCGCGGCAGCGTCCGGGCACTGGGCGCGCAACGCGACCGTGTCGCCCACCAGGCGCCAGATGCGCTGCTGGAAGCGGCTGGCGCCTTCAACCCCGGCCTCGGTCCATTGCACGTCCCGCTCGGGGGGCGAGTCCGAAAGCATGAACCAGCGCGCGGTATCGGCGCCATAGGTGGCGACGATCTCGTCGGGATCAACGACGTTCTTTTTGGATTTGCTCATCTTCTCGACCGAGCCGATGCTGATCGGCGCCCCGGTCTGAAGATGGGTCGCGGTGCGGGTTTCGCCGCTTGCGCCGAGCACGACATCAACGGGAGCAACCCATTCGCCGCCCGGCCCCCGATAGGTCTCGTGCGTGACCATGCCTTGGGTGAACAGGCCCTTGAAGGGCTCGTCGAGCCCGACATGCCCGGTCGCCTTCATGGCGCGGGTGAAGTAGCGAGAATAGAGCAGGTGCAGGATCGCGTGCTCGACCCCACCGATATACTGGTCCACCGGCAGCCAGCGATCGGCAATGGCCGGGATAGTCGGGGTGTCGGCATGGGGGGCCGTGAAGCGGGCGAAGTACCAGGAGCTGTCCACGAAGGTGTCCATGGTGTCGGTTTCACGCCGTGCCGGGCCGCCGCATTGGGGGCAGTCAACATGCTTCCAGGTCGGATGATGATCCAGCGCGTTGCCGGGCTTATCGAAGCTGACATCCTCGGGCAAAACAACCGGCAGGTCCTTTTTGGGGACGGGCAGGGTGCCGCACACCTCGCAATGGATCACCGGAATGGGGCAGCCCCAATAGCGCTGGCGCGACACGCCCCAGTCGCGCAAGCGATAATTGACCTCGACCTGGCCCTGCGGCTTGCCGTCCACAGTGCGGGCGGCAAAGAACCGGGCGGCGGCCGTCTTGGCGTCGGCAATGCTCAGGCCTGAGAGAAAGCCGGAATTAAAGATGTGACCAGTGTCAACATAGGCTTCGTTGCCGACGGCGAAGCTGGCCGCGTCGGTATCGGGCGGCAGCACCACCGGGATCACCGGCAGGTCGTATTTGCGGGCGAAATCCAGATCGCGCTGGTCATGCGCGGGGCAGCCGAAAATGGCGCCGGTGCCGTAGTCCATAAGAACGAAATTGGCGACATAGACGGGCAGGGTCTGGCCCTCGAGCACCGGATGCTTGACGTAAAGGCCGGTGAAGACACCTTTCTTTTCCGCCTTTTCCAGGGTTTCGGTCGCGGTGCCCAGCCGGCGCGTTTCGGCAACGAACTCCGCCAAGGCCGGATTGCTCGGGGCGAGCTCGGCAGTCAACGGATGGTCGGGTGATAGGGCCACAAAGGAAGCGCCGAAAATGGTATCGGGGCGGGTGGTGAACACCTCGATGCTGCCGGCATCCACCGCGTCATTGGGCACCATCTCGAACAGCAGCCGCAGCCCTTCCGAGCGGCCGATCCAGTTGCGCTGCATGGTGCGCACTTTTTCAGGCCAATCGGTGAGGCCGTCGAGCGCCTCGAGCAGGTCTTCGGCAAAATCGGAAATCTTGAAGAACCATTGGGTCAGCTCGCGCTGTTCCACCACGGCGCCCGAGCGCCAGCCCTTGCCATCGATCACCTGCTCATTGGCGAGCACGGTCATGTCGACGGGGTCCCAGTTGACCTTGCTTTGCTTGCGGGTCACCAGGCCCGCCGCCATCATGTCGATGAACATGGCCTGCTGGTGCCGGTAATATTCCGGCTCGCAGGTAGCAAATTCACGTGTCCAGTCGATGGACAGGCCCATGGATTTGAGCTGGCCCTTCATCGTGGCGATATTGGCGCGGGTCCAGGTGCCCGGATGGGTCTTGCGCTCGATGGCGGCGTTTTCCGCCGGCAGGCCGAAGGCGTCCCAGCCCATGGGATGGAGCACATTCTTGCCCCTGGCGCGGTGATAACGGGCCACCACATCGCCCATGGCATAATTGCGCACATGGCCCATATGGATGCGCCCCGAAGGATAGGGAAACATTTCGAGCACGTAATAGGGCTCGCGCGGGTCATCATTGGACGTCACAAAGCTTTGGCGCTGGTCCCAGACCTGCTGCCAATGGGGCTCCATCTCGCGCGGATTATAGCGTTCGCCGCTCAATCTATTGGTCCTTGGGGGCAAATGCGCAGCCTGCCAAAAGGCCGAAGCTGCTTGCGTTTAGGGGGGATTTTGGCTACCGGACCATCATCAGAAATCACCCTTCAGGTCAACAGCAACAGGGCAACAGCGTGAGCCAGACTCAAGTGAACGCCCCGGACCGGCTGGCTGACATCCGCGCTCGCATCAGCCGCGCCGAACGCCGATTCGAGCCCAGGCTCGCGGCGGGGGTGAAGCTGGTGGCGGTGTCCAAGACCTTCGATGCGCAAGCCATTATCCCGTTCCTCGAAGCTGGGCAGCGGGTGTTCGGGGAAAACCGCGTGCAGGAAGCCAAGGGCAAGTGGCCCGAGCTGCGCGCGCGCTTTGCCGGGATCGAGCTGCATCTGATCGGCCCCCTGCAAACCAACAAGGCGCGCGAAGCCGTTGCCGTGTTCGATGTGATCGAAACGCTGGATCGCGACAATCTTGCAGCTGTGCTGGCAGCGGAGATGGCGCGGGCAAACAAGCGCCTTCCCTGTTTCGTGCAGGTCAATATCGGCGAGGAGCCCCAAAAAAGCGGCGTGGCACCGGCCGAAGCGGCCTTGTTCGTAGACCGCTGCCGGACCGTTCATGGGCTCGATGTGGTCGGGCTGATGTGCATTCCGCCCGACGGAGTGCCGCCGGGGCCGTTTTTTGCCCAGATGGCGAACCTGGGGCGACGTGCGGGCGTGTCGCGGTTATCGATGGGCATGAGCGGGGATTTTGAAACCGCGATCGCCATGGGGGCAACCGAGGTGCGGGTGGGTTCAGCCCTGTTCGGGACGCGGCCGCCGCTTGCCTAGCCGGGCCAAGTGCTTGGCCGGCGGTAAACTTTGCCGCGGTTTGCTGGCGGGCTGCAACTTCTAGCCACGATGGCCCGTTGCTTAACCAACGTAACGGCGACGTGACAACCGGATTGCGCTTTGCATGGTCCCCGGTTGCGCTGGCCTTGGTTCAAGTCCGGAGCAAACCCATGAACAAGCGCCGCATTCTTTTGGTTGATGACGATGCGGATCTGCGCCAGACCCTCGTGGATCAACTCGAAGATACCAGCGAATTCGAAATCGTACAGGCGGGCAGCGCCAATGATGCTTTGAAGGCCACCCGCCAGAACAATATCGACCTGATGATCCTCGATGTCGGCTTGCCCGACATGGATGGGCGCGAGGCGGTCAAGATCCTGCGCCAGGAGGGCTTCAAGAGCCCGATCCTGATGTTAACCGGGCAGGCGAGCGACGCCGACCAGATCAGGGGGCTCGAATCGGGCGCCAACGATTATCTGACCAAGCCGTTCCGGCTGCCCGTGCTGCTGGCGCGGATTCGCTCGGCCCTGCGGCAGCATGACCAGAGCGAGGATGCGGTGTTCACCATCGGGCCGTACAGCTTCCAGCCGGCGGCCAAGATGCTCGAAGCCAGCGATGGGGGCAAGGTGCGCCTCACCGACAAGGAAACCTCGATCCTCAAATATCTCTATCGCCAGGGGCCCAAGACCATCACGCGCGATGTGCTGCTCAAGGAAGTCTGGGGCTACAACAACCGCGTCACGACCCACACTTTAGAAACCCATATCTACCGGTTGCGCCAGAAAATCGAGCGCGATCCATCCCATGCGCGCCTGCTGGTGACCGAAGAAGGTGGCTATCGGCTGGTGCCATAGGTCGCAGCCCTGAAAAAGGGTTCAAAGCGGCAGGCGAATTGCCCTATAGCTTGAAGCAGTGCTTCGCGCCCACAAGGGGCGGCCGGGTGCAACTTCTTAAGGGGCGATGATCATGGACGATGCGGCCGCGATGCTGGCGCGGGCCGAGTTCTTCGAGATGTGCGACGACGACCAACGGCGCATGCTGGCCTTTGCCGGGGACCAGCAACATTTCGGCGCCGAGCAGGTGCTGTATAGGGCCGGGGAAGTGCCGAGCGGCGCCTTCGTGCTGCTGGGCGGCGCCCTGCAGGTGGTGCCTCAGAGCGGGGCGCCCTACACGATCGAGGAGCCGGGCAGCGTGGTTTCGGCCATGGCGCTGATCCTGGCCAAGCCACGCCCGGTCACCATTTCGGCGCTGGGGGAAGCTGAAGTCTTCTTCGTGCCGCGCCACGCCTTCATGAAGCTGGTGCAGCAATCGCCGGTTCTGGCGCAACGGGTCACGGCGCGCATCGAGGCCGATCTGGGCAGCTATCTCGGCGCCCTCGAGCCCATTCGCAAGAAGATCAAGGGCAACTAAGGCTCAGGCGCCGAAGCGCGCGATCACCGGAACATGGTCGGATGGCTTGTCGGTCCAGCCCCGCGCCGGCTTGATGATCTCGGCGCCCGAGCAATGGGCGGCCACATCGGCGGTCGCCCAAATATGGTCGAGCCGGCGCCCCCGGTTGGATTTCTCCCAGTCGAGGCCGCGATAGCTCCACCAGGAAAACAGCTTCTGGTCATGGGGGATATGCTGGCGCACCAGGTCGACCCAGCCATGCCCGCCCTGGAGCAGCGCATCGAGCCGGTCCGTTTCGGCGGGCGTATGGCTAATGACCTTGAGCATTTGCTTGTGGCTCCACACATCGTTCTCGTGGGGTGCCACATTGAAATCGCCGGCGATCAGCTGCGCGCCGGCAAATTCGGGTTCGGCGAACCACAGTGCCATTTCATCGAGAAAATCGAGCTTGTGCTTGAACTTGGCATTGATGGCGGGATCGGGTTCGTCCCCGCCGGCGGGAATATAGAAATTGTGCAGCGTCACCGGCCCGTGGCCCCAGTCCACGCGTGCCGACAGGTGCCGGGAATGGGGAATGTCGCAGAACACGCGGCTCGAACTGTCTTCCAGCGGGAAGCGCGAGATGATGGCGACCCCGTGATAGCCCTTTTGCCCATGCACCGCCTGATATGGGTAACCCGCTTCGGTGAAGGCGGTGCGGGGGAACTGATCCTCGGTGCACTTGATCTCCTGGAGCATCAGCACATCGGGTCGATACTGACCGAGAAAATCGAGCACCATGGGGAGGCGCAGGCGCACTGAGTTGATGTTCCAGGTGACAACGGCGATCGGCATGGGGGTATCCGGTTGGTCGGGAAGGGGGGTGTTATGGCCGAACGGGGCGGCGGGCGTCCAGCCGATAAACCCGCGGCGGCCGGGCTTTCCTTGACTCGGAAAGTCAAAAACTCTATGCAACGCCCATTCATCAGGCCCATACCTGATCCGCCGACCGGGACCCCAAGTGGTATAAAGCGATCCCGGAGGCCACCATCCGCCAGCGCGTTGCGCCCGCGGGTGGGTTTGGCGTTTGGGCTGATGGAACTTACATCTCTCGGAGTGATCCGACGAGGCAGGGATAAACGATGTTTGACAGCTTAAGCGACCGGCTTGGCAAGATCTTCGAAGGCTTACGCGGCCGGGGCGCGCTCAACGCCGCCGACGTGGATGTGGCGCTGCGCGAAATCCGCCGCGCGCTGATCGAGGCCGACGTATCGCTCGAAGTGGTGCGTGCCTTTGTGGAGCAGGTGCGCGAACGCGCCGTGGGCGCCGAGGTTACCCGTTCGGTGACCCCGGGCCAGCAGGTCGTCAAGATCGTCCATGACCAGCTCGTTGCCGTGTTGGGCGAGGACGCGGTTGCCATTGACCTCAATGCGCCCGCTCCGGTGACCCTCCTCATGGTGGGCCTGCAGGGTTCGGGCAAGACCACCACCACCGCCAAGATCGCCAAGCGCCTCAAGGACCGGCATAAAAAGAAGGTGCTGCTGGCCTCCCTCGATACCCGCCGCCCGGCTGCCATGGAGCAGCTGCGGGTGCTGGGCGAGCAGGTCGGCGTTGCCACCTTGCCCATCGTGGCCAGCGAAACGCCGGTCGAGATCGCCCGCCGGGCGGCCCGCGAAGCGCGGCTGGGTGGCTTTGACGTGCTGGTGCTCGACACCGCCGGGCGCACCCATGTCGATGAAGAGCTGATGGTCGAAACGACCCAGATCAAGTCGGTCGCCAATCCGCACGAGATCCTCCTCGTGGTGGATGCGCTCACCGGGCAGGATGCGATCAATGTCGCGCGTTCGTTCGACGAGCGGCTCGATATCACCGGCATCGTGCTGACCCGCGTCGATGGCGATGGGCGCGGGGGTGCGGCCCTGTCCATGCGCGCCGCCACCGGCAAGCCGATCAAGCTGATCGGCGTGGGCGAAAAGATGGATGCGCTGGAGGATTTCCATCCCTCGCGCATCGCCGACCGCATCCTTGGCATGGGCGACATCGTTTCGCTGGTGGAGCGGGCCGCCGAGCATGTTTCGGCCGAAGACGCCGCCAAGATGGCCAAGAAGCTCAAGAAGGGCTCCTTTGACCTCGATGATCTGCGCAGCCAGCTGCTGCAGATGAAGAAGATGGGCGGCATGGGCGGGCTCATGGGCATGCTGCCCGGCATGGGCCAGATGAAAAAAGCCATGGCCGGCGCCAATGTCGACGAGAAGATCTTTGATCGCCAGGTCGCCATCATCAATTCGATGACCAAAAAGGAGCGGGCCGAGCCCGACCTGCTCAATGCCTCGCGCCGCAAGCGCATTGCCGCGGGCGCGGGGGTCGAAGTCAGCGAAATCAACAAGCTCATCAAGCAGCATCGCCAGATGGCCGACATGATGAAAAAGGTCTCCAAGGGCGGCATGGGCGCGCTTGGGGGCATGTTCGGCGGCAAGATGGGCAATATGCTGGGCGGCATGCCCGATCTCTCCAAGATGGATCCGGCGCAGCTGGAAGCCATGGCCCGCCAAGCTGGCATCGATCCCAAGCAGCTGCAGGGCTTGCCGTCCGTGACGCCGCAGCTGACCCAAAAGCTGCCGACCGATGTCGGTGCGCTCCTCAAATCCGCCCCGGGGCTTCCCGGCCTTGGTGGCGCTCCCCGTTTCCCCGGCCTGCCTGGCCTGGGCAAGAAAAAGTAACTTCAACCAACCCACAGGACAACAAAATGGCCCTCAAGCTCCGTCTCGCCCGCGCTGGCACCAAGAAGCGCCCCTTCTACCACATCGTCGTTGCCGATGCCCGTTCGCCTCGCGATGGCCGCTTCATCGAAAAGATCGGCACCTTCAACCCGCTTCTCGCCAAGGACAGCGAGCAGCGCGTGGTGCTCAATGCCGAGCGTGCCCGCCATTGGGTCGGCGTCGGCGCCCAGCCCACCGACCGCGTGCTGCGCTTCCTCGACGTTGCGGGCCTGGTCCAGCGTCCCGCCCGCAACAACCCTGACAAGGGCAAGCCCGGCGAGAAGGCGGTTGCCCGCGCCGACGAGCGCGCCGCCCGCGCTGCCGCTGCCGCCGCTCCCGCCGAAGAAGCCGCTGCCGAGTAATCGAAGGCTTCTGGAACAAGAAGAGCCCCGGTGCACCCGCACCGGGGCTTTTTTGTTTGTATCTGCTGCTGCCAAGCCCACCGGCGCAGCACCTCCCCCTGAGGGGGAGGGGTGGAGTGAGGAAGCCCCGATATAGAGGCCAAACCACCCCCCCGCTTGATCCCGCCCCACAAGGGGAGGGGGTCAACTGCTCACCCGACAACAACGGCTTCCAA
>JAQGKH010000009.1 GCA_028290225.1 Devosia sp.
CGCGAGAACTGGCTGCTGATCAAGCACAAGGACGACTACGCCAAACCCGAGGAAACCCTCACCACGCGCTTCACCACTTCGGTATCCACCGGGCGCGACCTTGACGCCATTGCCAAGGGCCTTAAGCCCAGGAAAGGCAGCACCACCCCCGCCGATGCCGTTTGGCACTCCAATCGCGAGCCCGACGCTCCGGCCCAGGCCAAAAAGGCGAAAGCGGCAAAATCCCCGAGCAAGTCGGGCAAGGCATCCCTGCCCCTGCCGCAGTTTCGCTCCCCCCAGCTCGCGACCCTTGTCGAGGAGGTGCCGCAAACCACCGGCTGGGTCTTCGAGATGAAATATGACGGCTACCGGTGCCTGGCGGCGCTGTCGGGCGAAGAGGTGCGCCTTTACACCCGCAACGCCAATGACTGGACGGCCCAGTTCGCCGCTATCGTGCCGCCGCTTCGCCAGGTTACCCAAGGCTCCGCCCTGATCGACGGCGAGCTCTGCGCCCTTGATGACAACGGCCGCACCGATTTTTCCACGCTCAAGAATGCCCTCTCGACCGGGCAATCCCTGGTTTATTTCGCCTTTGACCTGCTCGAACAGGACGGCGAGGATCTCTCCCGGCTGCCGCTGGTGGAGCGCAAGGCCCGCCTCCAGGCCCTCCTGGGCGATACCGGACCCGACAGCCCAATCCAGTTCTCCACCCATGTGATGGGCAATGGCCTGCGCGTGTTCCAAAGCATCTGCTCGTCCGGGCACGAAGGCGTCATCGCCAAACAGGCCGATGCCCCCTATCGCGGCGAGCGGGCGCGCTCCTGGCTCAAGGTGAAATGCTCCAAGCGGCAGGAATTCGTCATCGCCGGCTGGACCACCTCCACCAAGAAGAAGTCCTTCGCCTCGCTGCTGCTGGGCACCTGGGAAGATGGCAAGCTGATCTATCGCGGCCGTGTCGGCACCGGCTTCACCCGGGCGGAAGCCCAGGCCTTGCAGGACCAGCTCGATGCGCGTGCCACCACCACCAACCCGTTCAGCAACATTCCGCGTGCCGCCACCCGCGGCGCCAACTGGATCAAGCCCGAACTGGTGGGCGAAGTGGCGTTCACCGAGTTCACCCCTGATGGCGTGCTGCGTCATCCTTCTTTCATGGGTCTGCGCGAGGACAAGCCCGCCGCCGATGTGGTGATCGAAGCGCCAGCAGAACAGCCGCCCGAGGCGGCCAAAGCGAGCAAGGCCGGGTCAACCCCTCCACGCAAGGCGCCTGAGCCGGCTGAACCCGCCAAGCTCGATCGCGAAGCGGGTCTGGCTGCAGCCGAAAAGGTGGGCATCCATGTCACCTCGCCCGATCGCGTGATCTATCCCGGCCAGGGGGTCACCAAGGCCGATCTGCTGGCCTATTACACGGCGGTCGCCGATCGCATGCTGCCCTATATCGCCAATCGCCCCCTGAGCCTCGTGCGCTGCCCTCAGGGTCGCTCGAAATATTGCTTCTTCCAAAAGCACGATTCAGGCGGCTTCCCCGACGCGATGAAGTCGGTGCTGCTGACCGAAAAGGACGGCAGCCAGGAAGACTATTTCTACATCGATTCCCTGGCCGGCCTGCTCGCCGGCACGCAGATGAACGTTATGGAATGGCATCTCTGGGGCGCCCCCACCCAGGATGTGGAGCGACCCGAGCGCCTCATCTTCGATATCGACCCCGATGAAGGGCTGGATTTCGCCGCCGTGCGTGCCGCCGCAGTCGACATCGCCAAGCTTCTGGCCGACCTCGGCCTCAAGACCTTTCCGCTGGTCAGTGGCGGCAAGGGGATCCACGTCATTGCCCCGCTGGTGCCCAAGGCCGAGTGGCCCGAGGTCAAGGCCTTCTGCAAGCGCGTGGCGCAGCTCCTGTCCGAACGTGAGCCGGACCGCTTCATTGCCAATATGAGCAAGGCCAAGCGCAAGGGCAAATTCTTCGTGGACTACCTGCGCAATGAGCGCGGCTCCACGGCCGTGTCGCCCTGGTCGAGCCGCTCGCGCGAAGGCGCGCCCGCGGCCGTGCCCGTCAGCTGGGAAGAACTGGAAACCGTCACTGCCGCCAATCAGTTCAACCTGGCATTGGCCGCTGAACGCGCCCAGCTGCCCGATCCATGGACCGGCTATTTCGAGGTGAAGCAGTCCATCACCCCCGCCATGAGCAAGCAGGTCGGCGCGTCCTAGGGCGCTGTTTCCGAGCGGGGCCGCCCAAAGCTTGTGGTCAGCACGACGGCCAGCAAGGCAAATGTCACCATGCCCGCTGCCAGGAAATGGGCATTCTGCCATTCCAGCCGCTCGACGAAATCGTAGATCGCGATCGACAAGACCTTGGTTTGGCCCGGAATATTGCCCCCGATCATCAGCACCACGCCAAATTCCCCCACTGTGTGGGCAAAGCTGAGCACCGCGCCGGCCACATAGCCCGGCCGCGCCAGCGGCACCGCGACCCGCCAGAACCGCTGCCAGGGGGTGGCGCCCAGGCACAGCGCCGATTCCAGCGGCTCGCGGCCAATTGCGGCAAAGGCGCCGCGCAGGGGCGCAACCATGAATGGCAGGGACGAAATCACCGATCCGATCACCAGGCCCGGAAACGAAAACGCCAGCGTCCGCCCGCCCCATAGCGCCGCGAGGCCCCCGCCGGGGCCATAGGGTCCAAGCGCCAGCAACAGGTAAAACCCGAGCACCGTTGGCGGCAACACCAGCGGCAGGGTCACGATGGCCGCGACCAGCTCGACGCCGCGCTTTTGGCTGCGCGCCAGCCACCAGGCCAGCGGCGTGCCGATCACCAGCAGGATTGCGGTGGTCAGTGCTGCCAGCAGCAAGGTCAGGCTGATGGGCGCCCCGATTTCCGTCAGACTCACGGCGCGATCACCGATCCCACCCGGTAACCGGCTCCTTGGATCAGCGACACGGCATCATCGCTCCGCAAGAAAGCGAGGAATGCCGTCGCTGCCGCATTGTTCGCCCCGCTGTTGAGCAGCACGGCATCCTGCCGGATCGGCTCATAAAGCGCGCTCGGCACCACCCAGACCCCCTCCTGCCCCGCCACTTGGCTCAGGGCCACAAAACCCAGCTCAGCATTGCCGGTGTGCACGAACTGCAATGCCTGCCCGATATTTTCGCCCATCACCAGCTTGGGCTGCAATGCATCGAGGAGCCCGAGTGCCGTGAGCGTTTCCACGGCCGCCTGGCCATAGGGCGCCGCCGCAGGATCGGCAATGGCGAGCTTTTCAAATGCGCCTTGGAGCACTTCGGCGCCTGCCGACACATCCAGTGTCGTGCTGTAAAGCGCCAGCGCTCCGATGGCATAGGTGAAGACGCTGCCCTCCACGCCATACCCTTCGGCCACCGCCCGCTCGGGCCGCTCGGCATCGGCCGCCAGCAGGATGTCGAATGGCGCGCCCTGCGTGATCTGGCTATACAGCAGCCCGGTCGCCCCGAAGCTCAACCGCAACTCGTGCCCGGTTTGCGCGGCGAACAAGCTTGCCAGCTGCTCGGCAGTCTCGGTAAAATTCGCGGCGACGGCGACCTGGGCCGTTTCCGCCCGGGCAGGCAGCACAACAAGACAGCCCAGCAGCGCTCCGATCAGACCTGCGTATCGCATCATCGCTCCGATATGTTTAGTCAAACATATCGAGAACCCACGCCAGCGCAAGCCCTTATTTCTCCGGCTGCAGCTCGAACAGCGTACGCAGACGCTCCACCTCGGGGGCGATGGCGAGGCGGGTCCGGCCTTGCATCTCGCGATATGAGGCAAGCACCGCCGCGCCGGCCATCGTGAGTTGTGCCCCGCCCTGCCCAGCTCCACCGCGCGAAGCGTCCACCAGCGGACGGCCAAAGCCCTCGTTCAGCGCTTGCACCAGGGTCCAGGCGCGCTTGTAGCTCATGCCCATGGCCTTGCCGGCGGCCGCGATCGAACCGGTCCGGGCGATCGACTCCAGCAGGTCGGCTCTGCCGGGCCCCACATAAGCGGTTTCGCTCAATGTCACCCGCAGATGCGCCAGGCCATCCTCGGGCGCGCCGCTCATGCGCTACGCGCCCAGTGCCGCCGCTTCGCGCGCCAGAGCCTCGATCCGCGCGAAATCGTTGCTGGCCAAGGCATCGGCCGGCATGATCCAGGAGCCGCCGACGCAGATGACATTGGGCAGCCCCAGGTAAACCTTGGCCTTGGCCTGATCGATGCCACCCGTGGGGCAGAAGGTGATGTCAGGCAATGGCGAAGCAAACGCCTTCAGCACCGGCGCGCCGCCCAGCGCCTCGGCCGGAAAGAACTTCAGGAAGCTGTAGCCGCGCTCGGCGGCGGTCATGGCCTCGCTGGGCGTGCCAATGCCGGGCAGCAGCGGAATGCCCATATCGTCGGCGGCATCCAGGATGCGCGGCGAAATGCCGGGCGAAACCATGAACTGGCAGCCCGCATCCACGCTTTGCTTCATGTGCAAGGCGGTGCGCACGGTGCCCGACCCGATGATCGCGCCGGTCACCTTGCCCATTTCTTCCATCACCTTGAGGGCATTGGGCGTGCGCAGGGTGACTTCCAGAATGGGCAACCCGCCCGCCACCAGCGCTTCGGCCAGCGGCCGCGCCTGATCGACATCGTCAAGAATGATCACGGGCACCACCGGCGCCAACGATAAAATGGAACGCATGGCTTGCGCGTCTTGCGGCATGGGAGCTCTCACGGCTGAAGATCGTTTGCGACAGCGTTATGGCCTTGCTGGCGCGCCTGCAACCCCGTTGCACGCCAAAGCGGGCACAAACGCTCTGAGCCCTCAGGGACGCAGGAAAATATGGGAGCGGTGAAAAGCCAGGGCTGCGGTGTCGGGCAGCCCAGTCGCATCCACGGGCAAAGCGAGGCGGCCATTGGCGTTGAGCGCCTGGAGCAATTCAGGATCCACGCGGCTGAGATCAACGATGATCTCGAGCCCCGGCCCAACCGTCAAGTGCCCGGCCGCAAAAGCCCGGTCCGCCGCCGGCGACAAGCACAGGAAATTGCTGACATGCAGCGCCCCGCCTGCGTCGCGTGGCCGAATGGGGCAAACCTGCAGCCCATCGGCGGGTGCTCCTGTAGCCGCCTCCGCTCCCGTCAGGGCGCAGCGAAAGCCGTAATTGACCAGAACGCTGCGATAAAGGGCGGCATAACTATCGAGCCCGGGCGCCTCCAAGCCCTCGAAGCGCGCCGATGCTTCCTCCAGCCCGCGCAGCCAATAAGCTAGCTTGCTCGGATCATCGGCGGCCTCGATGCCGTCTTCGTCGCCGCCGTCGATCAATCGCAAAACCCTGGGATCAAAATGCCCAACTGTCTATACGTACGGAACTATATGTAAACAGCCGATCAAGGCGCCAGGCTTGCGAGCAGCGCGTCCACTTCACTGCGCCCGGGGGGCCGGCAGCCCTTTTGCGCGCAGTTGAGTCCAGCCACTACTGCTCCAAACCGCAGGGTTGCCGCGAGCGCCGCGTCGTCCAGCGCGCCAAGCACGCCGGGACGCAGCGAACCGGTCTCCTCCAGCCAGGTCAGAATACCCGCCATCAAACTGTCGCCGGCCCCAACCGTGTCCCCAAAAGCAGGTGGCGCATAAATGCCCGCATGCGCCTGTCCCGCTGCAGTAAACGCCCGCGAGCCGCCCTCGCCCAGCGTCACCACCACCAGCTCGCAATTGGGCCGCGCCAGGAGTTCGGCCGCATGCGCCTCGATGCTCTTGCCGGCATCCAGGGCTTGCAGATCTTCTTCCGAAACCTTGATCAGATGCGCCAGGTCCAGAAAGGCGGACAAGCGCTGCTTGTAGGCGGCAAAATCCTCCACCAGCGACGGCCGCACATTGGGGTCGATCGAAATCGTGGCGCCCTTGGCGACTGCCGCCCGCACCACCTCGATCCACGCCGCGGCATCCTCAGGCAGGATGGGACAAAACCCCCCGATCTGAAACAGGGTCAGCTTATCGGGCAGTGCCGCGATCATTCCCTCGGCGGTGAACGCCCGGTCGGCACCCCGATAGAATTCATACTGAGCCTTGCCCTGCGCATCCAGCGTGACCACGGCCAGCGTGGTTGGCGCCGCAACGCGTTCCTCCAGCAGCACCCGTACCCCCGCCTCCGCCAGCGGCTCGAGCAGATAAGTCCCGAAGCCATCCTTGGAAATGGGGCACAGATAACCCGTCGAATTGCCGAGCTTGGCCAAGGCGATGGCGCAGTTATAGGGCGAGCCCCCCGGATGCGCCTGCATGCGGATCGCATCATTGCCTTGGCGTGGCTCCGACACCAGATCGATCAGGCTTTCGCCCCCCACCACAAACATGCGCGTTCCTTTCTTGCGCTTATCTCGCCGCTGCGCAGCCCATAGCATTCGGGACGATTTTGTCACCTGCAGAGTGCAGGATATTGTTGGGTGGGTGCCCCTCGGCAAGTTGGGCCATGTGCCTGTCCCATCCATCAACCGTCAGCGTTCTGCCTCGCACTTTGCTGGCCGATATTCCGACCCGTCCCCTTGGGGAGCTCGCCACGCCGCACCAAGGCGTACTGTCACTTTTCTTGACCAAGCTCGGGATTAAAACCCAACCAGTGGTGTTGACGCTGCTGAGGGTGGCTTTGCTGCCCCGCACAAGGGAAGGAAACTCCATGTCGATCCGCATGTTTGTTGCCGGTGCTGCTGCACTGGCGCTTTTCAGTACCCCCCTGCTCGCCGCCCAATACTTGGGCGGCGCCGTTCAATCCACCGAGATCTCGGGCCAGATGGTGTTGACCGACGCCGACGGCATGACCCTTTACATCTTCGACAAGGACGAGGCCGGCGTCACCAATTGCTACGAGCAATGCGCCATCAACTGGCCGCCCCTGATGGCCGAGGATGGCGCCACGCCCGAAGGCGAATTCACCCTCGTCGACCGCAAGGATGGGGGCCGGATGTGGGCCTATAAGGGCTGGCCGCTCTACTACTGGAAGGATGACACCAAGCCTGGCGACATCACCGGTGACGGTGTCGGCGGCGTCTGGCATCTTGCGGTTGAATAAGGCCGCGGAACCCCCGATTGAGTGACTTCCTCGACGAGGTCGAAGCCTGCGTGCCAGCGTTGCGGCGTTACGCCCGGGCGCTGACGCGCAATGCCGACCTCGCCGATGATCTGGTGCAGGATTGCCTGGAGCGCGCCATCTCGCGCCGCCGCTTGTTCCGCCCCACCGGCCCGGTGCGGGCCTGGCTGTTCACTATCCTGCTCAACCTGCATCGTAATGGCCTGCGGGCCCGGCACCGCCACGGCGAGATGCTGTCCCTTGATGCCATTGCCGAACCCGCCACCGCCGCGTCCCAGCCC
Organism: Devosia sp.; assembly: GCA_028290225.1. GTDB lineage: Bacteria > Pseudomonadota > Alphaproteobacteria > Rhizobiales > Devosiaceae > Devosia. The sequence goes on from JAQGKH010000009.1 coordinate 7,302, forward strand.
GGCCATATCGCGCTGGCTGAACTCGCCCGTGCCATTGAAACCCTGCCGCTCGAGCAAAAGGAAGCCTTGCTGTTGATTGCCCTTGAAGGCCTTTCCTATGGAGAAGCCGCCGCCATTATCGGGGTGCCGCTGGGCACGCTGATGTCCCGCCTCGGCCGCGCCCGCGCCGCCTTGCGCCTGCTCACTGGCACCCCCGCCGAGCCGCATTTGAGGACGGTGAAATGAGCGCCCCCAGCCGCGATACGCTGATGGCCTTTGCCGATGGGCAACTCGATGCCACCGCCCGCGAGCAGGTCGAGGCTTTTCTGGGCGCCAATCCCGAAGCGGCCGCCGAGGTCGCCAGCTGGACCCGCCAGGCCGACGCCATCCGCACCTTGTTCGAGCCGGCCGGTGCCGAGCCGGTCCCGGCACGATTGCATCCCCGCCGCATGGCGCTCGCCATGACAACCCGGCGCAACCGTCTTTGGCGCCAGGCGCTGGCCGCCACCGTGTTGATCGGCATGGGGCTGGGGGCCGGCTGGCTCGCCCGCTCCTGGGTCGATGCCCCGGCCCCCAGCACGATCCTGATCGCCGACGCCGTTCGCGCCCACGATGTGTTCGTGGCGGAAAACCGCCATGCCGTGGAGGTTGCCGCCAGCGAAGAGGATCACCTGACCTCCTGGCTTTCCAATCGTCTGGAAACCCCGCTGGTGGCGCCCGATTTGGCGGGGGAAGGCTTCACCCTGGTGGGCGGCCGCTTGTTGCCCGGCGCGGTGGCTGCCGGCGGTCGCGCCGCGCAGCTGATGTATGAAAACGGCGCGCGCGACCGCGTCACCATCTATGTGACCGCGGCGCTCCCTGATCGCGAGCCGGCCTACCAGTTCACGACGCTGGGTGACGCGGAGGCGTTTTACTGGGCCAATGCCCGCATCACCTGCACCGTGGTGGGCACCCTGCCCGGGCCGCAGATGCAAACCGTGTCGCAAGCCGTTTATCGCCAGCTCACCGGGACGGGCGAGAAGACCAGCACGCGTTACCCCAGCTAGTTGCGATCAGCCATTGGCGCCCAGCGGCGAGTTCCGGGGCGGCAAGTCGATGGAATAGATATTGTGCAGGCCTACCGCCTTGATGTCGCGCTCCCCGCACAGTGCCATGGTGACATCGAGCTCGCGCCGGATGATCTCCAGCGTCCGCGTGACGCCAGCCTCACCCCCCGCACCCAGACCCCAAAGGAACGCCCGGCCGATAAACGTGCCCTTGGCGCCCAGCGCCATGGCCT
>JAQGKH010000179.1 GCA_028290225.1 Devosia sp.
GACAGGCCCTTGCCGACATAGTCGTTGGCGTCGCCGACCAGATCGATCGAGATGCCATGCGCCAGGAAGGCGCCGAAAGCCTGCCCGGCTGTGCCGGTCAGCTTGATGGACACCGTATCCTCGGGCAGGCCTTCGAGGCCGTAGCGCTTGGCGAGGGCACCGGACAGCATGGCCCCGGCGGACCGATCGCGCGAGCGGATGGACAGCGCGATCTGCACCGCCTGGCCGTGATCCAGCGCAGGCTGCGCGAGCTCGATCAACTGGCGGTCGAGCACGCTCTCCAGGTGGTGGTCCTGCCGCTCGGAATGGAACAGGGTATCGCCGCCCAGCGGCTCGGGCTTGAACAGAAGGCGCGAAAGGTCAATGCCTTCGCTCTTCCAGTGCTCGGCCACGGGCTTTTGCACGATGAGATCGGAGCGGCCAACCAGTTCATTGACTGTGCGGGCACCCAATTGGGCCATCAGGCCGCGTAGTTCTTGGGCGATGAAGAAGAAATAATTGATGACGTGCTCGGGCGTACCCTTGAAGCGCTTGCGCAGCACCGGATCCTGCGTCGCCACACCGACAGGGCAGGTGTTGAGATGGCATTTGCGCATCATAATGCAGCCGGCCGCGATCAAGGGTGCGGTGGAGAAGCCGAACTCGTCGGCGCCCAGGAGAGCGCCAACCAGCACGTCGCGACCGGTCTTGAGCCCGCCATCGACCTGCAGCTTCACGCGGGAGCGCAGCCGGTTGAGCACCAGGGTCTGGTGGGTTTCGGCCAGGCCGATTTCCCACGGACCGCCGGCATGCTTGAGGGAGGTGAGTGGAGACGCGCCGGTGCCGCCATCATAGCCCGAGATGGTGATGTGGTCGGCGCGCGCCTTGGCGACGCCGGCAGCCACCGTGCCAACGCCGACCTCGGACACAAGCTTGACCGAAATATCGGCTTCTTCATTGACGTTCTTGAGGTCGTAGATCAGCTGCGCCAGATCTTCGATCGAATAGATATCGTGGTGGGGCGGGGGCGAGATCAGCCCGACGCCTGGGGTTGAGTGGCGCGTCTTGGCGACGATCCAATCGACCTTGTGACCGGGCAATTGGCCGCCTTCGCCAGGCTTGGCGCCCTGCGCGACCTTGATCTGGAGCTGATCGGCATTGACCAGGTATTCGGTGGTCACGCCAAAGCGGCCGGACGCGACCTGCTTGATGGCCGAGCGCAGGGGATTGCTCGAGCCATCGGGCAGGGGCTTGTAGCGGTCGGGCTCCTCGCCGCCTTCCCCGGTATTGGACTTGCCGCCGATACGGTTCATGGCGATCGCGAGGGTGGTATGGGCTTCGCGGCTGATGGAGCCAAAGCTCATCGCGCCGGTCACGAACCGCTTGACGATATCGACCGTAGGCTCAACGTCCTCGACGGGCACGGCGGGGCCGAGCGGCTTGAAATCGAGCAGATGGCGAATGGCGAGATAGCCGTTCTCGGCCGCGTTGACGCGCCGGGCAAAGCTATCATAGCGATCCTGCGCCGTTTCGGGGCTGTCGTCACGCGTGCGCACGGCGTGCTGCAGGTCGGCGACCACATCGGGCGACCAGGCATGCTTTTCGCCGCGGATGCGGTACATATATTCGCCGCCCACATCGAGCGCCTTTTGCAGCACGATATCGTCGCCGAACGCGGCGCTGTGGCGGCGCACGGTTTCCTCGGCGATTTCGGGCATGCCCACGCCTTCAATGGTGGTGGCGGTGCCGAAAAAGAAGCGCTCCACGAACTGCGTGCTGAGGCCGACGGCGTCAAAGATCTGGGCGCCGCAATAGCTTTGATAAGTCGAGATGCCCATCTTGCTCATGACCTTGAGCAGGCCCTTACCGACTGATTTGATGTAGCGGTAGATGATCTCGTGCGCGTCGACTTCGGCGGGGAATTCACCCTCGGCATGAAGGGCGGCGAGGGCCTCAAAGGCCAGATAGGGGTTGATGGCTTCGGCGCCGTAACCGGCAAGCATCGCAAAATGATGCATTTCGCGCGCTTCACCGGTCTCGACCACGAGCCCCGAGGAGGTGCGCAGGCCCTTGCGGATCAGGTGGTGATGCACGGCGGCAGTGGCCAGCAGCGCGGGAATGGCGATGCGATCGGCCGCAACCAGGCGATCCGACAAGATGATGATGTTGAATTCGCCACGCACGGCGGTTTCGGCCGCCTCGCAGATGGCCGCAATGGCGCTTTCCATGCCGGCTGCGCCCTGGTCTGCCGGATAGGTGATGTCGAGCGTCTGGGTGCGGAACTCGTTGTCGGCCATGTCGCCGATGGCGCGGATCTTTTCCAGATCCTCATTGGTGAGAATGGGCTGGCGCACTTCCAGGCGCTTGTGGTGCGAAGCACCTTCCAGGTCGAACAGGTTTGGGCGCGGACCGATGAAGGAAACAAGGCTCATCACCGATTCCTCGCGGATCGGGTCGATCGGCGGGTTGGTGACCTGGGCGAAGTTCTGCTTGAAATAGGTGTAAAGCAGCTTGCTCTTGTCCGAAAGCGCCGACAGCGGCGTGTCGGTACCCATGGAGCCAACGGCTTCCTGGCCGGTGGTGGCCATGGGGGCCATCAACAGCTTGATGTCCTCTTGCGTGTAGCCAAAGGCCTGCATGCGATCGAGCAGCGACTCAGAGGTGGTCGGTGCCTTGGGCTCGGTTTCGGGCAGGTCCTCCAGCACGATCTGGGTGCGCGCAAGCCAGGTGGCGTAGGGGTTGCGGGTGGCCAGGGTCTGCTTGATCTCGTCGTCCGAGATGATGCGGCCTTCTTCCAGGTCGATCAGCAGCATGCGGCCAGGCTGCAGGCGCCAGCGCTCGACCACATCTTCTTCGGGGATGTCGAGCACGCCCGATTCAGAGGCCAGCACCACATGGCCTTCCTTGGTGACCAGATAGCGCGCCGGGCGCAAGCCGTTGCGGTCGAGCGTGGCCACGACATAGCGACCATCCGAGAGCGACATGGCGGCCGGGCCGTCCCAGGGCTCCATAAGGGCAGCGTGGTACTCGTAGAATGAACGGCGTGTGTCGTCCATCAGCGGGTTGCCGGCCCAAGCTTCGGGGATCAGCATCATCGCTGCGTGGGGCAGGGAATAGCCGCCGCGAACAAGGAATTCGAGCGCGTTGTCGAAGCAAGCGGTGTCGGACTGGCCCTCATAGGAGATGGGCCAGATCTTGGTGATGTCTTCGCCAAACAGGGGCGAGGAAACCGAGGCTTGCCGCGCCGCCATCCAGTTGACGTTGCCCCGAATGGTGTTGATCTCACCATTATGGGTGGTCATCCGGTACGGGTGGGCCAACTTCCAGGACGGGAAGGTGTTGGTGGAAAAGCGCTGGTGGACGAGCGCGATGGCCGATTCGAAGCTTTCATCGTGCAGGTCGGGATAGAAGGCCTTGAGCTGGTAGGCCAGGAACATGCCCTTGTAGACAATGGTGCGTGCCGACATGGAAACGACGTAAAAGCCGTTGTCGGTGTTGCTTTCGGGGACCTCGCGGTAAACCGTGTTGGAGATCACCTTGCGCACGATCAGCAGCTTGCGCTCGAACTCGTCGATGGTCAGCCCGACGGGGCGGCCGATCACCATCTGCTCGATGATGGGCTGGGTGGCGATCACGCCCTCGGAAAGCGCCGAGTTGTCGAAAGGGACGAGGCGCTCGCCCAGAAGGGTCAGGCCTTCGCTGAGGAGGCAGGCGCGCACCGTTGCGGCGCAGCGATCGCGCAGTTCCCGATCATTGGGATAAAACAGCATCGCCACGGAGTAGAACTGCTTTTCGGGCAGGGCGAAAGGCAGCACCTTGCTGAAAAAAGCGTGGGGCGTTTGCACCAGAATGCCAGCGCCATCACCCATCAGCGGGTCGGCGCCCACGGCACCGCGATGCTCGAGGTTCTCGAGGATCTCGAGGCCCTTTTCGACCACTTCGTGGCTGGGGTTGTTCTTGATGTTGGCGATCATGCCGATGCCGCAGGCATCATGCTCGTTAGCGGGATCGTAAAGCCCCTGGGCCGGGGGGCGCCCGGAGGCAGGGACAACCCGGGAGCCGTTTTCGATCAGAGTTTTACGAGTGCTGGCCAGCGTCGATACGGGAGAAACGGGTCCGTTCGGGTGGTGTGCCATGGTCGTGTCCTTGCTCTGTCGGCCCCTGGGGGCATGTCACTATGTCGTGTGCATCCTGGGTGTGCCGATTGCGGCGGGGCGGATGCGTGTTCGTCCTCTGGTGGGCGCGTTGCTCAGGCGGGTCGTACAGAGTACGGCTCGAAAGAGCAAATACGTCCATGCATGGGAGCGGCGCTGCATCCAAATGGCCGCTCATTCGGGCTTCGAGGTTGGCCTGGACCATGGTCCGGCTTCTCGGCATTATCCCCGCCTATCCGTTTCCGCTAATAGCATAGCGGGCCAGCCGGATCGGCGTGCGTGCTGGCCGGGGAGACCGGGGCGACGCGTCAGATAGGACAGACCTGCTGCCCTATCGCGGTCACATTTGCATAATTCCAAACTGAGGGTCAAGCGGATATGCATGGCATTTCCGGATTGAAGTAGGAAAACGCCAACTCAGCTGTAGGAAACAGGGCCGGAACAGCAAAAAATCCGCCTAATGGAGGGGGATTTCCGGGCGCAGGGGCGCGACTTCGCCCCAAAGCCTATTCCAGGTGGGATTTGATGAACCACAGGTCCTTGTCGAGTTCCCGCGAGAAAGCGGTCAGAATATCGGCACTGTCGGCGTCTCCGGCCTCGTCCGCAGTGTCGATATCCTCGCGCACCTGGTTGGCCAGCTTGGCATAACGATCGGCCAGGGCAGCCAGGTGATCGGGCACCTTGCGGATTTCGGTGGGGTAGGGCGGCAGTGTCGTGGCGCTCGCCACGATCTGGCTCGTGCCCAAGGCCACCCCATCCAACTGAGCGACGCGTTCGGCGATGATGTCGGTGTGGGTGTCGATGGCCGTGCGGAACAGGTCCAGCATCTCGTGCACACCGATGAACTGCAGGCCCTTCAGGTTCCAATGCGCCTGCTTGGTGAGCAGCGCCAGATCGATGGAGTCGGCAAGGCGCGCGTTCAGCAGTTCGATCACCGCGGACTTGGAGTTGGATTTCAGTTCAACCGAAGGAATGGCCATGTTTTCGTCCTTGAGGTGGCGGGCAGACGGGCTGCCCCTGGTTCTCGAAGAAAACCGGGCTCTCGGCCCGAAGTTCCGGCATGGGTGAAATGAAAAAGGCGCAGCCCTTGCGGACTGCGCCCCTTACGTCCTTGAGAACGGATCGGCTTAGTTGACCGACTGGTCCTCGATGGTCGGCTGGGTGGTGGCGCCGTTGATCTGGATGGTGCGCGGCTTCTTGCTTTCGGGCAGTTCGCGCTTCAGTTCCAGATGCAGGAGACCGTTTTCGAGCGTGGCACCCTGAACCTCAACATAGTCGGCCAGCTGGAAGCGCAACTCGAAAGCGCGCTCGGCGATGCCGCGATGGAGGAATTCACGAGCCGTCTCAGCGGTTTCGGGTGCCTTGGCACCCTTGACGACGAGGCTGTTCTCCTTGGTTTCGATGGCAATGTCGCCATTGGAGAAACCGGCTACGGCGATGGAGATGCGGTAGGCATCATCGCCGGTGCGCTCGATATTGTAGGGAGGATAGGTCTTGGTTTCCTGGCCCACAAGGGTGTCGAGGCGGTTGAACAGGCGGTCGAAGCCGACGGTGGAGCGGTAGAAGGGGGAAAAATCGATGGTTTGCATGGCACATTCTCCTGAAAGCAACGTGATGGTCTCGACCCAAGGTTTATGAGGCTCCCAAAAGAGGCAAGCCGTTGATTTTGCTTGGGTGAGGTCCCCGGATGCCCGGCTGACAGGGGTATATTTAGGGGCGTATCGGGCGCGTTCAAGAGCGATGAAAACCGGTTTTTTCACATTTTCGTGCCCGCGCGGCCATGAAGATGAACGCATTCTGAACGGCTTGCTCGCACCCCGTTCAGGATGAGGGGCCGATAAGAGGGCATGTGCTCGAGGCAACTTGGCACAGCATCAATGCGGGCCTGTCACCCGCCCCCCGCACGGGCCCGCAGCAACAGGAAACCAGCATCTCGCAAGAGGTGCTGGTTTTCTTTTGGGCAGCCCGATATGGACGGAGGCCGGCAGCGCGCCGGCGGGTTTTTCGTTTTGAGCTCTGGCACGAGCGGCATGAAGGTTCGGGCATGAACATTGTTGTCGATCCCCATGGGCCCAAGCTGGCCAGCGATCCCGCCAATCCGGCGCCCGAGGGCATGCGGGCGGGCTTGTTCCGGACCGGGGACGGGGTGCAGCTGCGCTATGCGATCTGGCCCAAGGGCGTGGGGCCGCATCGGGGCACGGTGTGCCTGCTGCAGGGGCGCAGCGAATTCATCGAGAAGTATTTCGAAACCATCGCCGATTTCCGCGCGCGCGGCTTTGCGGTGGCGACCTTCGACTGGCGCGGGCAGGGCCGCTCGGAGCGGCTGATCGGCAACCGCAAGCTGGGGCATGTCGACAAGTTCGCCGATTACTGGTGCGACCTCAAAAGCTTTCACGGCGATATCCTGCTGCCCGATTGCCCGCCGCCTTATTACCTCGTGGGCCATTCCATGGGCGGGCTGGTCGGGTTGTTTGCCGGGGTGAACGACCGGCTGATGTTCGAGCGGATTTTCCTGTCGGCCCCGATGATCGGGCTGGAGCCGCCGCCTTTTGGCACGGCGGGCGCGGCGCGGATCCTGGGGGCGCTGAGCTTTGCCGGATTGGGGCATCTGCCCCTCCAGCGGCGCCAGGACAAGCCGGCATCCCGCATGAGCTTTGCCGGCAATCCGCTGACGGGCGATCCGCGCCGGTTTGCGCGCACGGCGGCGCTGCTCAAGGCGCAGCCCGAGCTCGAAATCGGGGCGCCAACGGTGCAATGGGCGGCGGCGGCCTTTGCGGCAATGGCCGCGGCGCAGCGCGACGAGTTCCCCGGACGGGTGCAGGCGCCGGTGCTGATGCTGGCCGCGGCGCGCGACCGGGTGGTGTGGACCCCCGCCACCGAGGCGCTGGGCCTGCGCATGCGCACCGGGCGCCATATGGTGGTGCCGGGGGCGCTGCATGAATTGTTCATGGAAAGCGACGCCATCCGCGCCCAGGTGTTTGCGGCGTTCGACGCGTTCATCACCCAGCAAAGCTGAGCGCCGGCCGCTCCCGGTGGGAAGGCTTTAGCTGGCGTTGACGAGTTCGAGGGCCGCGTCGAGCAGTTGGGGGGTGGCCGCGGCCACCACATTGCCGCCGCCAGTGGGTTCGCTGCCATCCCAGCAGGCAATGGCGCCGCCCGCTTCGCGGATGATCGGCACCAGGGCGGCGATATCATAGGTGTTGAGGAAGGGCTCCACCACCAGATCGGCATAGCCGGCGGCCAGAAGGGCATAGCCATAGCAATCCATGCCGAAGCGCTGCAGGCGGGTGGCGCCGGCGATCGCCTGCCATTTGGCTCCTAGTTCGGGGGTGCTGAACAGGGTGGGCGTGGTGGTAAACACCCGGCAGGCGGCCAGTTCGGTTTGGCCCGAGCTGCGCAAGGGGGCGCTGATCTCGCCGCGCCGATAAGTGGCGCGGCCGGGGACGGCCAGAAAAGTTTCGCCGATGAAAGGCTGGGTCATGCTGCCGGCGACGGCGACGCCATCCACGGCAAAGCCGATCAGCGTGCCCCAGACCGGGGCGCCCGAGATAAAGGCGCGGGTGCCATCCACCGGATCGATGATCCAGCTATAACGGCCTTGCCCACTGGTGCCCCATTCCTCCCCGATCACGGCGTGATCGGGAAAATCCTGCGCAATCACCTGGCGAATGGCGGTTTCGGCAGATTTGTCGGCCTCGGTGACGGGATCAAAGCCGGTCGCCAGCTTGTTGTCGACCGCGAGGGGGGTGCGGAACAAGGGCAGGGTGCAGGCGGCAGCCGCTTGGGCGGCGCGCAGGAGCGTGGCTTCAACACGGGCGAAATCGATAGGCATGCTGGGGTCCGGGGGGCACGACCTGGTGGTGACGGGCTCACCATGCGGTCAGGGGGGAAGATGGGGGCTATCTACCCCATGTGTGCCATGGGGCGTCAATGAGGGGTGGGACTTTTGCCGCGTGGGTGGTTTGGAATTTGTTTTTGATCCGCCGAGGGAGGGCTCAACCCGGTGGAAGCCGGCGCCTGATCAAATCCGGCCAGGGCACTGTGCAGCTCTCTGAAAAGGAGAGAGATTTCCGTGGTCCAAGGAACATCGAAGTCGGCAATGGCATCCTGCAACC
>JAQGKH010000031.1 GCA_028290225.1 Devosia sp.
GGTATTGGCCCGCGAAGTTCTTGGCACCTTGCCCGATTTCTTTGCGGTCGAAAACTATCGTACCAGCGTCGAGCGCCGCCACAATGCCCAGGGCGAAGAAGTCGTCGTAACCGAAGCAGTGGTCAAGATTCGCGTCGATGGCGAATTGTTGATGTCGGTGGCCGAGGGCAATGGCCCGGTCAATGCCCTCGACCTGGCCCTGCGCAAGGACTTGGGGAAATTTTCCAGTCGCATCGAGGACTTGGTGCTGGTCGACTTCAAGGTTCGTATTCTGGACGGCGGCACGGGCGCGGTCACCCGTGTACTGGTGGAAAGCCGGGACGGCACCGGCGAGCGCTGGCACACTATTGGCGTGTCGCCCAACATCATTGATGCTTCTTTTGAAGCATTGTATGAATCTATTACCTATAAGCTCTTGAAAACTGAAGCGGCAGCAGCCAAGGCACTCAACCGAGCCTGATCGGGCTTTCCCCGAGCAAGAGCAGCTCTAATCGTCCTGGAGGACAAACTGGCCGACCCCACTCCGAACAAGCCCCTCGCGCTCACCATTGGAGCCGCAGCGGTCACGCTCGTCGTTATTGTCGGCGTCTTGTCCGGCCCGTCGCTGGTCGAGTGCTTCAACAGCAGCGATGGCATGGGCCAGTGTCTGCGCGGCAAGATGACCGGTACCGGCATGGCTCCGGCCCCCACGGTCGCGACTACAGGGCCTGAGGCCACTGCCACACCGACCCAGGCCATGGCGGTAGCCCCCGGAGCGGCAACTGAAGCTGCGGCGACACCAGTGGCGCCCGAAGCGGTTGTGGACGTTACCCCGCCGGTGAGCAGTGCATCGACTTCCGGAGATGCTGTTGTTGCCGCGACCTTTGGCCTACTTAGGGCCGAACCGGACGGCTCCGTGGTCATAGCAGGCAGCGGCACGCCGGGCACGGAGGTCGAAGTATTTTCCGATGGCGCTCCGATCGGTCGGGCAAGCGTGGAATCCAGTGGTGATTGGGTCCTCGTGCCCCAGGCGCCGCTCCCCCCTGGCGGCACCGAGCTGACCCTTGCGGAAGTGGGCAAGGACGGGCACTCCAGCCAATCCTTTGTCGTTGTGATCGATGAAGAGCGCACCGCCGAGCCGCTGGTGGTTGCCAGCACCCCAGGCCAGGCGAGTGAAGTTCTGCAGGGCCTTGAACGGCCGGCTGCCGGAACCCAAACCCAAGTGGCCGCTGTGGACGCTCCTGCGGCCCCCACGGCGGCGCCTTCCGCCGCCGCGACAAATGCGGTTCCGCCGGCGACATCCTCCTCTGAGGAGGGCGCTGCCCGAGCAGACACTGTTGCTCCAACTCCGCCGGCCAGCACCCCGCAGCCTGCTCAGTCGGTAGCCGAAGCTCCGCTCGCCCCGGCTGGCGCGCCGACCGGGCCAGCAGCAGATGCGGCCCAGGCAGTACTGCCATTGGCACCCCCAGCGCCGGATGAAGCACCCCTTGCGCTTGCTGAGGCGCAAGCCGTGCCACCGGGCAACAACGTTCCCGTTATTGCTGCGCCAACTTCCGCGATGTCCGGGGAGGCCCTGACCGAAGCTGCGCCCCCTTCTGCGGCCCCACAAGCTACTGCCGCGCCAGAGCTGCCTGCGGCAACGCCCCCAACACCTCTTTCAGTGCCGGCGCCGCCCTCGGTGCCGGCTGTGGCTGCTGCGCCTGGCGCTGGCTCGGCCAGCCCGATCGTCCCGCAGCCGCAGGTATCGGCTGCGCCGCCGACTATTGACGCTATTGAAGTTGAAGCCGGGCGCACTTTTTTTGCCGGCAGCGGTCCGGAAGGCGGCACGGTGCGGCTATATGTTGATGACGCATTCATCGCCGATGCCACGGTGTCGGACGGGCGGTGGCTAGTGGAAAGCGGAAACGTCCTCACCAAGCCCAATCAGCGGATTCGCGTCGATCTGCTGGAGGGCGCCGATGCCAGCGTTGCGGCACGGGCCGAGGTGAACTTCGTTCTGGAACTGCCCGCGGCTACTGAACCGACCGATGTGGCGGCCGTCGAACCGATAGCTCCACCGACAGGAGTGCCTGCACAAGACCAGGCGGAACCCAATGTTTCTGCGGCCAACGTCGAGCAGCCCGAGGCAGCTGGCGAAACGCTTGCAGCCGCAGCAACACCGATCACGCCGGCAGGGCAGCCAAGGCCTGTTCCCGAGCAAGCAATAACGGGTGCGGCCGCTCCAGCCACAGCACCCATCCCTGCTCAACCGGCGCCAGCCAGCGCGTCCAGTCCGTCCAGTGCCCCGATCATCGCCGCGCCGGCCGCACCGGCATTGCCGCAAGCCCCGGTCAATCCGGAACAGCCGGTCGCGACCGCTGCGCCCAAACGCGCGCCGGACGAACTGGGCAATGCTGCACAGCCACAGCTCGCTGGCACGGCACCAGTGGCGACCACAGCCCATTCGAACCCGCCTGCCGCCGTGCTTGAGGCGCCCGCCCCGGCAACGCCGGACGAAGGCGCACAGGCAGCCTTGGCCGCGCCCGAACCTGACAACACAGTCGCGGCCGCTCCGGACGTGCCGACCATGATTGCCGTTCCGGTCGGGAGCGCCGAGGAGCATCGCTTTGCTTCGGGCAAGGCGATCATCCGGCGCGGTGACAATCTGTGGACCATCGCGCGTCGGGTTTATGGCGCGGGCATGAAATACACCACAATCTACCAAGCCAATACCGGTCAGATCCGCGATCCCGACAGGATTTATCCGGGCCAGGTGTTCGATTTGCCCGAGGCTGGTCAGTAGCGCTCGTTCTTCCCCACCGCCTCAAGCGGTGGGGATTGGGCTTGCACCCTTGCGCACCATCTTCTATCGCTTGTTGCCGATCAAAGAAGTGGCCTCATGCAAGACGACGATTTCGCCACCCTTATGCGGGCACTGGGTCACCCGGTGCGCCTCAACATCCTGCGCATTCTCGTGCGCGAGCAGCAGCGGGAATGCTGCTGCTCGGATGTGACGGAGTCCCTGCCGCTGGCACAATCCACGGTGTCCCAGCATATCAAGGTCCTGCTCGATGCCGGGCTGATCGAGCGCAAGCCGCGCGGCACCCGCAACTGCTATGTAGTGCAGCATGATCGGCTGCAGGCGCTCGGTAGCGCTTATGCCAGCATGTTGCAAACCCTTGGGGCCGTAGTCCCGGAGCGGGAATCGGAACCAGTCTGATGTCTAATGACCAGAATGCCAAATCGTCCGTGAACGCGGACGAGGGCTCTGTCTTCACCACAATTCGCAATCTTTGGATCTATATGTGGCCGCAGGATCGGCCCGATCTCCGGCTGCGGGTCGTGCTAGCTATCGCCGCCCTGCTGCTGTCCAAGGTCGCAACCACCCTCGTTCCCTTTGCCTATAAGGGGATTGTCGATAGTCTCGATGCTTCGCAGCCCAACAACACACTGGTCATGGGCTTGGCCGTGCCGATCGTGCTGGTGATCGCCTATGGCCTTGGCAATGTCGTCGACGCCGGGTTCCAGCAATTGCGCGATGTGCTGTTTGCCAGTGTCGGCCAGAACGCCGTGCGCAAGCTCGCTTTCCGCACCTTCAACCATGTGCACCAGCTTTCGCTGCGTTTTCATCTGGCGCGGCGCACCGGTGGGCTGAGCCGCGTCATCGAGCGCGGCACCAAGGGCATCGAAGCGATCGTCCGCTTCACCATGCTCAACATTGTCCCCACGCTCGTGGAGTTCGTGATCACCGCGGTGATTTTCGTGTCGATGTTCGGCGTCAGCTATCTCGGCATCCTGGTGGTGACCATCTGGGGCTATCTCTACTTCACCATCAAGGCTTCCAACTGGCGCATAGCCATCCGGCGCGACATGAACAGCAGCGATACCGATGCCAATTCCAAGGCCATCGACAGCATGCTGAACTTCGAAACAGTCAAGTATTTCGGCAACGAGAAGATGGAAGCCGAGCGCTATGACCGCGCCATGGCTGGCTATGAACGCTCCGCCATCCGCATCTGGACCTCGCTTGGTGTCCTGAATTTCGGCCAGGCGGTCATCTTCTATGGCGGGTTCATCATCATCAGCGTCATGGCGGTGAACGGCGTGATGAACGGCTCGCTGACGCTGGGCGACTTCGTGCTGCTCAATACCTTCCTGATGCAGATTTACCGGCCGCTGAACTTCATCGGCTTTGTATACCGCGAACTGCGCCAAGGCCTCACCGATATCGAGGAAATGTTCAAGCTTCTCGAGCAACCCGCTGAAATCATCGACAAGCCTGATGCCAGGCCATTGTCGATCAGCGGCCCCGTGATCCGCTTTGATCATGTCAGCTTCCATTACGACCCTGATCGGCCCATCCTCAAGGATGTGAGCTTCACGGTTCCGGCAGGCAAGACGGTTGCCATTGTCGGGCCGACCGGTGCGGGCAAGTCCACGATCTCGCGACTGCTTTATCGCTTCTATGATGTTACGGGGGGCTCGATCACCATCGACGGGCAGGACCTGCGCGACATTACGCAGAATAGCCTGCGCGCCGCCATCGGCATGGTGCCGCAGGATACCGTGCTGTTCAACGACACCATTGGCTACAACATCGAATATGGCCGTCCCGGCGCCAGCGAGCAGGAAGTGCGTGACGCAGCGGCGATGGCACAGGTCGGCGCCTTCATCGAGACGCTGCCCAAGGGCTACGAGACCCCGGTAGGCGAGCGCGGTCTCAAGCTCTCGGGCGGCGAAAAGCAGCGCGTGGCGATTGCCCGCACGATCCTGAAGGCTCCCCCGATCCTGATCCTCGATGAGGCCACATCCGCTCTCGACACCAAGACCGAGCGGGACATCCAGTCGGCCCTCGATATCGTTTCGGCCAATCGCACCACGGTGGTGATCGCACACCGGCTGTCCACCGTGATCAACGCCGACGAGATCCTGGTGCTGCGCAGCGGGACCGTGGCCGAGCGCGGCAGCCATCGCGAACTACTTGCCCAGGGCGGTCTTTATACCCAGATGTGGGATCGCCAGCGCGAAGCTACCGAAGCCGAGGAAAAGCTGCGGCAAACCGCCAACGATCCCGATGGCTTTGTCAAAACGGCCAAGTCAGCCGCCGAATAAGGGCAAGGCGGCATCACTGCGGGGCTCGCCGCGAGCACTAAACCCCGCAGTGACTTTGCCCGATATCAGCGACAGGGCTGAGCTTGTGAGCTCCGCCGGTGCTTATGAACTCATGAGAGGGCAGGGGGTCGGTGTGGCGTGTCCCAGCATGAGCAGGCACTCCTGTGCCGGGCAACAGCCGGCCTCGCCCCAGTTGCAATGCAGCAGGCGATCTCGCCTGCGGGCGGTCGCGACCGTTATCCTCTGGCCTTGGCAACAAAAAAGGCCCGCATTGCTGCGGGCCTTTCTCGACTATCCAGGCACCCTTATTCAGCCGCTTCTGGCCGTGGGCTCGTCGTGTTGTTGCCGCCCTTGAGCCCGGCATCGGGGCTGACCATGTAGCGGCGCGCCCCATCGGCGCCCTCTGGGATCTCGATTGCCATGCCATCGAACCCGGCTGGAACCGCAGCCTGGGGGCGGCGGCGGAAGGGGCTGGCCACAGCGCTGCGGAGCCGCCCGAACTGGTGCCCAACCCACTTGATCTGGCGCCACAGCACCGTGGGTGCCACCACCATCACCGGCACCATGATCAAGGTCAGTGCCGTGGAGATGAACAGCCCCGACACCAGCGCCGCCGACAGGTGCGTGAACCAGGCACCGGCCAACCCGCCGAGCACGATTTCCCGGCGGATGAAGTCGAACTCGATATTGATCGCCATCGGGATGACGCCAAGAGCCGTCACCGTCGCGGTCAGCAGCACCGGCCGCACACGCTGGGCGGTGGTGATCAACATGGCCTTGATCGGCTCCACACCCTGTTCGCGGTTGTACTCGTTATAGGTGTCGATCAGCACGATGCCGTTTTTCACCACGATGCCTGCCAAGGCCACGATGCCAAGGCCCGTCATGACGAACGAGAAGCTCATCCCGGTCACCGACATGCCCAGCAGCACGCCACCGATCGACATCACCACGGTCGAGAGCGTCACCAGCACCTGGTAGAAGCTGTTGTACTCGAGCATAGATCGGAAGGCACACGTCTGAACTCATCACAAGCCTCCCAGCATCTCGTTGCGTAT
>JAQGKH010000032.1 GCA_028290225.1 Devosia sp.
GCCCTCCTGGCACGGGCAAGACCACCGTTGCCCGGCTCCTTGCCAACCAGATCGGCTACGAGTTCGAGCAGATTTCTGCCGTATTCTCGGGTGTTGCCGATCTGAAGAAGGTATTTGAGCGGGCCCGCTTCGTGCGTTTGTCGGGCCGCAAGACCTTGCTGTTTGTGGATGAAATCCATCGGTTCAACCGTGCCCAGCAGGACGGTTTCCTGCCCGTTATGGAAGACGGCACCGTGGTTCTGGTTGGCGCCACCACCGAAAATCCGTCGTTCGAACTCAACGCCGCGCTGCTGTCGCGCAGTCAGGTGCTGCGGTTTGAATCGCTGTCGCTGGAGGACCTTGAAAAGCTCGTCGGGCGGGCCGAAGCACTGACGGGCGCCGCATTGCCGCTGGAACCGGAGGCCCGCGCTATGCTTCTCACTCTTGCCGATGGCGACGGTCGGGCTTTGCTGGGCCTTGTCGAGGAAGTGCTCGCTTCCGCAAGGCCAGGCGAGATGCTTGATGCCGTAACGCTGCTGACAGTGGTCCAGCGGCGCGCCCCCATTTACGACAAGGCGCAGGACGGCCACTACAACCTTATATCGGCCCTACATAAAACCATCCGGGGTTCCGATCCCGATGCCGCGCTGTATTATTTCGCTCGCATGCTCGATGCCGGCGAGGATCCCCTGTTTCTGGCCCGTCGCCTGATCCGCATGGCGGTGGAAGATATCGGGCTTGCCGATCCCCAGGCTTTGCCGCAAGCCGTGGCGGGGCGTGACGCTTATCAAATGCTGGGATCACCCGAAGGCGAGCTGGCGCTGGCGCAGGTCGTGGTTTATCTCGCGCTCGCGCCCAAGTCCAACGCCGTCTATACCGCCTTCAAGGCGGCGACGAGCGTGGCGAAATCCACCGGTTCACCCATGCCGCCCATGACCATCCTCAATGCGCCAACCAAGCTGATGAAGGGCTCGGGCTATGGCGATGGTTATGTTTATGACCACGACACGCCGGAAGGCTTTTCGGGGCAGGAGTATTTCCCCGAAAAGATCGGCCGCCAGAGTTTTTACCATCCGGTCGGCCGCGGCTTTGAACGCGATCTCGGCAAGCGTCTTGATTACTTCGCGCGCCTACGGGCCGAGAAGGCCGGCACTGGCGAGAACCACTAGTTCTCGCGCTGCCACGCTCCGGCCTTGCCACTCTCGACCCCGTAGTTGTAGAGCGTAACCAGCCATTCCGGGCTACCAAAGAGATTGGTCGTGGCCGGGAAATCGGGCGGCATGGCCGTGAGATTGTAGTCGATGCCGCTCCGCTCAACCATTGCGGACAGCAGGGCGATATCGCTGCGTCCGCGATATTTCAACAGCGTCGGGATGGAGCGGCCCAGGATCGAGGCGCTGGTCATCTGCACGGGCTCGCGTGTCGGTTCAACGGTGCCGTTGTAGATCACATAAAGATGGCGGTTGCGGGATCCGGCGCCCGGGAGTGCATCGAACCCGCCCGGCAGCAACACCAGGTTCTGCGTCACGCCACCGTCCACATGCAGCTCGTCATAGCCCTTGCCGCCCGCTGCGACATTGATCAGCACCGGTGGGTAGATGCCTGGAACGGAAGCAGAAGCCAGTATGATCTGCTGTACCAGCCGCAGCTTATTGGGGATGGCACTGGCGGCAATGGCACCGATGTCCCACACCATCGGCCGTTCGGCGTCGAGATTGGTGGTGCCGATCAGCAGCCGTCGTCCCTTGCCGTGCTCCACGGCGATTTCCGCCAGCGCTTGTGCATCGACCAGCCGCGCGATGGCATTGATCAGCGGCCGGTTGCTGGCAATAGAGGGGGCGCCGAGCAGGGCCGACACGAAATCCAGCGCCGGTGAGCGCTGCGTCGCCAGATCAGCAAAGATCGCCTGCAGGCGGCTGTCATAACGCGGGCCGAGGAAGGCCATCGGCGCGATCATGGCCCCGACGCTGATTCCCGTCACGACTTCGAATTCTGGCCGATCACCCTTCGCAGTCCAGCCCACGAGGTAACCCGCCCCATAGGCGCCATTGATGCCCCCGCCCGAGAGGGTGAGATAATCGACGCTGCCGTCGCCAGTGCTGCGCAGGGCAGCACTTTTCATCTCGGCGGCTTCATCACCCCAATACCGGATATCCGCGTCAACCTTTGAGCCCGGGATGCCGGCTTGTTCGGCCAGGGCTGTTGGCACGGCAGAGCCGCGCGTCCCGGTGGTTACGCAGCCAGCCAGCGCCAGCATGGCCAAGGACACGCCAATGGAACGCACGCCCCATGCGAGCCCCTGCTTAGAAAAGTTCATCGTTTGCCCCAGTCAATTTTCTCACCAATCGCTGAGACTCCGATGTGTTCCCTCGCAAGAGCCAAGCTTGTTGCATTTAGGTGAACTGTGGCTAAACCACCATCACAGGCAAGGAAGAACTGCATGGCTGCTTATTTGTTGATCGGTTGCGGTGGCGCGCTGGGCGCCATGGCGCGTTATGGCTGTTCCAGCGCCTTGGGGCGACTGCTGCCGCCAAACTTCCCCTTCGCCATATTGCTGATCAACATTGCCGGCTCGATTGCCATGGGCCTGCTGGTCGGCTTGCTGGGACGTCTGGGAGCGGGCTGGGCGGAGGAGGCGAGGCTCTTTGTCGCGGTGGGGCTCCTTGGCGGCTTCACTACATTTTCCAGTTTTTCGCTGGATACGGTCACGCTTATTGAGCGCGGCGCTGTGTTACCGGCGGCACTCTATGTGCTGCTCTCGGTTGCTGTTTCGGTGGCGGGGCTGTATCTGGGGCTTTTGGTCACGCGAGGCGGCCTGACATGAGTGCGGTGCAGCAGCGCCAAGTGGGCAGCGATGAAGACGGTATGCGTCTGGATCGTTGGTTTGCCCAACATTTCCCCCAGCTTGGCTTTGGACGGTTGCAAAAGCTGATCCGTAACGGCGAGGTGCGCGTCGACAAGGGCCGCGTACAAACCAGCACGCGGCTGGCAGCCGGGCAAACCGTGCGCATTCCGCCGATCGACGATGCGGAAGCCCCGCGTCCCGAGCGCGTCAGCAGCGCCGACGCACAATTCCTGCGCGAGCTGATCTTGCATGAAGATGATGACATCTATGTCTTCAACAAGCCGGCGGGCCTAGCCGTGCAGGGTGGCAGCGGCACCAAGCGGCACGTTGACGGCATGCTGAAAAGCCTGCCCAACAAGAAGGGGGAAGCCCCGCGGCTGGTGCATCGGCTCGACCGTGACACCTCGGGGTGCCTGGTGGTCGCCAAAACCCATGCAGCGGCCAGCCATTTCGGTGCGGTGTTCCGCTCCCGCTCGGCACGTAAGATTTATTGGGCTGTGGTCGCGGGCAATCCAACGCCGCGGCAAGGCGAAATTTCCTGCTTCCTGACCAAGCAAGCGACCACCGATGGCGAACAAATGGTGGTGGTGCGCAACGGCACGCCGGGTGCCCAGCACTCCACGAGCTATTATTCCACCACGGACACGGCGAGCCGCCGATTCGCCTGGGTGACGCTGAAGCCGGTGACCGGCCGCACCCATCAATTGCGCGTCCACATGGCCCAGCTCGGAACGCCCATTATCGGCGATCCCCGCTACTTCAACATCGAGAACTGGCAAGGGGCCGAAGGCCTGGGGCAGGGATTGCATCTGCATGCCCGCCGCATTGCGCTGCCGCTGCGCGGTGGCAAGCGCTTGGATATCTCGGCGCCCCTGCCGCCCCATATGCGCCAAAGCTTTGAAGCATTGGGCTTTGATCCCAACCGCTATGATGTGCAGGGCCAGGACCCGGAGGAAGAGGCGTGACCCTCGTCATATTCGACATGGATGGCACGCTGATCGATACGCAAGC
>JAQGKH010000079.1 GCA_028290225.1 Devosia sp.
GCAGGCCGCCGCACACATGGAAGCGGTTGATTTGTTCCGCACCTTTGCGGACGAGGGCGATAACGAAGCTGTTCAGGCTTTCGCAGCCGAAACCTTGCCCACCCTTGATATGCACAAGCAGCATATCAAGGAGCTTGTGGCCGCGCTTTAGCCGTGAGGGGAGGCAGACCTCTTTCTGCCTCCCCCGGCATAATCTCGCGCTGGCATCAGCCCAAGCTAGTCAGGGTGATCGCGCACCAGCTTATCGATCTAGTGCGCTCATTTGGTCTGATGCACATCCTATCTTACCTATGGAAAAGTCGCATCGAGCCCCAGGGCGACGAGGCTGCCGGCGAGAAGCCGTCGCATGCTGCTGGCCAGATGGGGGTCGAGTTCACGCCTGACGCCCAGATAAATTGGCCGGAAAAGCGTAGGCGAGACGATCTCGCGCACGACGAGGCCATCCTGCAAGGTGCCATCGCTCACGGCATGCGCACCGACGATAGTCGCACCGATGCCTTCCCGTACGGCAGTCAGCCGTGACTGGGATCCATCGACCTCCAGCACCACATCGAGATTAAGCCCGTGCTTGCGGGCCGTGGTGTCAACGAAATTGCGCAAGGGATTGCCCGGCGCGGGAAGCACCAGCGACTGGCGGGCGAGTGTGGAGAGCGCAATGGTCCCACCACTCGTCTGGGTGCCAGCCGAGACATGGAACAGCTTTTCGTGGGCGATGGGCTCGTCGGCGTGCCCAGCAGTGCTGGTGAGATAGAGCGCCAGATCCGCTTCGCCCCGTTCGAGCTTTTGCGTGATATCGCGCGTGCCCGCTTCCTGGATGTGAAGGGTAATGCCCGGTAGCTCTCGCGTCACGCGCTCGAGCAACAGGGGAATGAGCCCAGCTGCCATGGAGGAAATGATGGCAATGCTGACCCGGCGGGCTGGCAGGGCATGCTGGCGGGCCAGCCGCTCCAGAGCCTGTTCGGCTTCGTCCACCTGGATGACAATGCCCTCTGCATGCTGGCGCAACAGCCTGCCCGCTTCGGTCAGCCGAACGCCGGCGCGGCTGCGCTCGAACAGTGTGTGACCGGTCATCCGCTCTAGTTCCGCGACGTGGTAGCTGAGCGCTGGCTGCGCCAGGTTGAGCAGGCGTGCGGCGGCGGACATCGAGCCGGTATCGGCGATGATCTGGAAGTAGCGAAGCCGGCGTAAGTCGAGTGATCCGCGCATGGCGCGACCATACAGGATTCTTATGGAAGCACTTCAGGATTCTCTATTAGGGGCACTGCTGGTCGGCTGGATAAAACATGTCCGAACAATCCTCGGAGCCTATTTTGTACAATCTCAAGCTTTATCAGCCCAAGCGTCGCGTCAGCCCGGAACTGGTCGCCAAGTATAAGGAAATCCCGGCGGCCGTTGTAGGCGACTGCATGAACCGGATCCAGTCAACGCCTGCGTCGTTACGTGCGATGCATGCTGGGGGAACCGTGCTGGCGGGGCCGGCCTACACAGTCAAGACCCGGCCGGGCGACAATCTGTTCGTGCACAAGGCGATCGATTTGGCCCAACCGGGCGATGTTATCGTTGTGGATGCGGGTGGCGCGCTCGATAACGCGCTCGTGGGCGAGATGATGCTGACCCATGCTGAAACTCGCGGCATTGCGGGCGTTATCATCTATGGGGCGATCCGTGACTCGGGCCATGTGCGCAATCACACTTTCCCCGTTTATGCGGCCGGCGTCACCTTGCGGGGGCCCTTCCAGAGTGGCCCGGGGCATACCAACATCACCATTTCGCTCGGTAGCATGACCATCGAGCCAGGCGACCTGCTGCTCGGGGACGATGACGGCGTGATCTGCGTCCCCTATGACGAAGCCGAGAGCCTTTATCCCGATGCGCTGAAGCGCTTCCAGGGCGAGAATGCCCAACGTGACCGCGTGCGCAACGGCACCGTTGACCGCAAGTGGATCGACGATCGTCTGGCTGCCTCGCCCTATACTGTCGAAACCGAATAAGATCGATGCCCGCGCCCCGGGCACCAGTTGATCATGGCCAAGCAGCCGATGGCACCTTGGCCGCCAGTAGTTCAGCGCAATCGCCCGGCCCAGGATTGATCGATCCTGCGTCGGGCGTTCCCATCTTCAGCCCGAAGCTGGCTCACGGTAAACTTCCACGCCCCAGGCTGCTGCCAGCTGACAAACAAGCGAGGCTAGTGCCTTGGATGCATTGCGCATCGTCGGGCCACCGCTGATCTGCGGTCAGCCAACACGCTTCGATCATCCCTGAACGTGATCTCAAGTTGGGGTTCTGACCTGCACGAACGAGTTCCAGGAGCGACTTGTTTGGGCTTAGCCCTGCACCGCTCCCCAAAGAAGCAACGCGGCTGTTCAGGCAAGCCGGTTAGCGGCAAAGCAAAAGCCCCGGTCTTGCGACCGGGGCCTTTGTATTCCACGCGATGTTCGCGCCGGCTAGACGCGGCCGACCTCGGAGCGGGCCCAGTCTCCGATAACGCTGACCGCAAGAGCGCAAAAGAAGATCGCGAGGCCCGGAACAACTGCAATCCACCAGCCGGTAAGGAGATAGCTCCGTCCAAAGCCGAGCATGTTGCCAAGGCTGGTCATCGGCGGCTGGATGCCCAGGCCCAGAAAGCTCAACGACGTCTCCAGCAAAATCACCTCGGGAAAGGTGATGGTGGCGGTGACAAGGAGCGTGCTGGCGATGTTGGGCAGCACATGGCGCAGATAAATGCGCGGCCAGGAAAAGCCGAGCGTCGTCATTGCCAGCACATAGCCCCGCCCGCGTGAAGCCATGGTCATGGCGCGTGCCAGACGCGTGTAGCGCTCCCAGCCGAAAAGGCCGAGGATAAATATGAACAGCGTTAGATTGTTGCCGAAAATGGCGGTCAGCGTAAGCGAAATGATGATGAACGGCACCGAGACCTGGGCATCGACCGCGCCAACGATGATCTGATCGACCCAACCGCCCATATGGGCGGCAATGATGCCGATGACCGTGCCGATCACCGCCGAGATGATGGTCGCGCCCAGCGCGATGGCCAGGCTGGTCTGGAGCGAGGCGACGAGCCGGGAAAGGACATCGCGTCCCAGATCGTCAGTGCCGAAGGGATGGGCCCAGGTGCCACCGAACCCGACGGGCGGCGCCAGCCTCGCCATCAGGTTGATGGCGTTGATGTCGAGCTTCAGCACGAGCGGCAGCACGATGATGAGCGAAAGGCAACCAAGCATCCAGACGCCGGCGAGAACGACGCCAAACGGCAGTTGCGACAAGAAGGAGGGTGACCTGGCAGTAGTTACGTTGGACATCAGGATATTCCTTCCTAGTGGGCCATAGCCGCGGAAGTGCGCGGGTCGAGCTTGGCATAGGCAAGATCGACTATCAGGTTGGTGGTGATCATCACGACGGCGATCAGCATGATCACCATCTGCAGGACGGCAAGATCGCGCTGGGAAACCGCGTCGACAATGAGGCGCCCGACGCCCGGCCAGCCGAAGACCGATTCAACCACCGCGCCCGCTGCGACCATGGCACCCACGAGGAGCGGCGTGATGGTTACGAGTGGCAGCACCGCATTGGTGATGATGTGGCGCCAGAAGATCTGCCATTCGGTCAGGCCTCGAGCTCGTGCCGACACGACGCATTGCAGGCCCAGCGTATCGAGAATGGCCGAACGAACGAAGCGGGTGAAGATGGCTGCCTTGGAAAGCCCGATGGTGAGGACCGGCATGACCAGATGCTGCCAGCTGCCAATACCATTTGACGGCAGGAGATGGAGGCTAACCGAGAAGAGAAGGATGAGCCCCAGCGCCAGCACGAAATTCGGCAAGGCAAAGCCGATGGTGGAAAAGCTCATGACGAAGCGATCAAGCGGGCCGCCGGCGCGCATGGCGGCAATCGTGCCGACGGGCAAACCGATGGCGATCATGAGTACGGCGCTCAAGCCCACCAGTTGCATCGTGGCAGGCAGGCGCTCCAGCACCACATCGAGTGCCGGACGACTGGACATGGTCGAGTAACCGAAATCGCCGCGCAGCAGGCTGACGACATAGGCCAGGTATTGGTCGAATACCGTGCCGGTATATCCCCATTGCTCACGGTAGGAGTCGAGTGCGGCCTGGGACGTATTGTCGGGATCAAAGATGGCAGTGATCGGATCGCCGGTGGCGCGCAGAGCGACAAAGACCAGCGTGACGATCAGCCAGAGTGAGATGACGGCTCGCAGAATCCTGAGAAACAATTGCATGTCGATCACCCCGCAATCAAGGCCGGGCTGCCCGGCAAGCTGAACCCTGAAGACAAAACTGATGCGGCCCTTGACGACTTGCCCGGTACGGCATCGATCAGCATCTGCGTATATGCATCGCGCGCGCCATCGGTGAACTTGGATACCGGCACGTCCTCCACCACACGGCCGTGGCGGAGGACCACCACCTGATCAGCGATCTCGAAAACCACCCGCAAGTCATGGGTAATCAGCAGGATGGCAATGCCCAGGCGGTCGCGGAGACGCTGCAAGCATTCAAGGATGTGCTTTTGAATGCGGACGTCGACGGCAGACAGCGGCTCGTCGGCGATCAGCATATCTGGCTCGAGCAGCAAGGCGCGGGCAATGACGACACGTTGCGCCTCGCCACCGCTCAGAAAAGTGGGCCGGCGAGTGAGCACATGGCGCAGCAAGCCAACATCGGCGATTGTCTTGAGGATATGATCCTGCCGCTTGGCCTTGTCGCGCCAGCCGTGAACCATGAGGACCTCGTGCAACTGGTCCTCTACCCGCATCAAAGGATCAAGCGAGTCGCGCGGGTGCTGGAAGACCATCTGCACCTTGAGGGGTGTGTTGATATCCTTGGACTGGTGGATGATGATGGAACCCGAGTCAGGTTTTTCCAGTCCCATCGCCATCTTGGCCGCGGTAGTCTTGCCCGAGCCACTTTCGCCGATCAGGGCGACGATCTCGCCGCGCCGAACCTCGAAAGACAGGCTCTTGGCTGCTGGAATGCCAACTCCCATCTGGCGGTCGCGCTTGGAGCCGAAATAGGTCTTGTTGACATTGTCGAAGGTGAGGCAGGCCGGCGCGCGTTTGCGTTCCGGGGTGTCCCGACCGGGCCACTCGACCGATGCTGCCTCGAACAGTTCCTTGGAGTAAGCCGCCTTGGGAGCGCTGACGATCTCGGCGGCGCGACCCTGCTCGACCATGCGGCCATTCTGCAGCACGGCAATATGGGTAGCGCGGTCTCGCACAATGCCCAGGTCATGGGTGACAAGGAGAACCGTCAGGTTGTTCTTGCGCCGGAGTTCATCGATGAGGTCAAGCACTTCGGCCTGGACGCTCATGTCTAGAGCCGTGGTCGGCTCATCGGCGATCAAGAGCTTGGGCTCGCCGAGAAGGGCGAGGGCGATCATGACGCGCTGGTTGAGGCCACCCGAGAGCTGATGTGGGTAGACGCCAAGGCGCGAGCCGGGCTCGGGAATATGAACGCCGCGCAGTGCATCAATGGCGCGATTGCGTAATTCGTCAGCGTCGGCGTGTGGGTAGTAGATGCGCAGCGTTTCGAGGATCTGCGAGCCGATGGTGCGCACCGGATTCAGCGCCGCCAGCGGATCCTGGAACACCATGCCTACCGACTTGCGCCGGTAAGCGAGGAGTTGGCGCTTGTCGAGCGACCACACATCTTGCCCGTCGATGATGATGCGGCCCTGGATCAGCGGAGTGAAGGGCAAGAGCTTCATCATGGCGTGGCAGGTGAGGCTCTTGCCGCTGCCGCTTTCACCCACAAGGGCGAAGTAATCGCCCCTGCGGATTTCAAACGATACGTCCTTTACCAGTTCAGTCGGAGTCGAGGCCGCTATAGCGATCCCCAGGTTCTCCACTTTGACGACCGGATCATCGGAGGGGCTATGGAGCATATGCGTTCCCATTCAACTGGTTAGTCCCGACTCAGGCAACTGAGGCGTTGCGGAAATCCATGTAAACTGATGGCAGCGGATCCCAGGCGACATCCTTCCGTTTGCCGTAAAACACCCCCATGGTGTGCAGGATCATCGCCGGCGGATCTTCGTCGAAAATGTCCATCATGGCGTTGAAGGCGGCCTTGCGCTCAGCAGGGTCCAAGCTCGACTCAAGCACATGCCCATGCTCGTAGAAGGTCTGATTGGACCAAACTTCCTGCTCGCTTTCGTTGTACGAGCGCCAGAGACCGAAAAGGGGGTCCGAGACAAGGATCGGGTCGACGCCGCTGCGGATGCCAGTGCCGGGATAGGCCATCATCTGACCGAAGTTTTCCACGATCTGCATGTCGATATTGACGCCGATGGCCTGCCACATGGACACCAGCACCTGGGAGGTTGCCAGTTCCGGGCCATACGCTGCGACGCGGATGCGGAAGGGGATAGGTGTACCGTCGTAGCCTGCTTCCTGCAGCAGGGCTTTGGCACCCTCTGGATCGTATGTGTAGCCCGGGCGGTCAGGGTCAAACAGCGGCCCGAAGGTTGGAAGCTGGTGTCCGTGCGGCACGTCCACAAGACCGGCCCACAGGGCATCCACAATTGCCTGGCGATTAACGGCCATGGCTAGGGCACGACGGACCCGCGGGTCCTTCAACTGCTCGTTGCGCGTATCGAACTTGACCACGCGCAGGCTGGCGACC
>JAQGKH010000092.1 GCA_028290225.1 Devosia sp.
CCTCGCCTACCGGGTCAAGAAGGACATCGAGGGCAAGGATCTCGGCTCGCGCCTGCGCAAGACCCTGGATTACGAAATCGAAGTGCTCGAGCACCAGTTCGCGCGCAATGGCGTGCGCACCTTTGGCGGCAAGGCCAGGTTCCTCGATACCAATCGCATCTGCGTCACCGATCGGGACGGGGAGGAACACGTGTTCTCCTTTGATTTTGCCGTGATCGCGGTCGGCACCACGCCCTACCGGCCGGCCAATATCCCGTTCAACGACCATTCCGTGGTCGATAGCGACAGCCTCGTGTCAGAGCCGCGCGTGCCCAAGAGCCTGACGGTGGTCGGGGCCGGGGTAATCGGCATCGAATACGCCACCATCTTTTCCGCCCTCGATGTACCCGTCACCATCATCGAGCCCAAGGACACCATCCTCGATTTCATCGACCGCGAGATCATCGAAGAATTCACCCACGACCTGCGCCAGCGCGGCGTTACCCTGCGCCTCGGGGCCAAGGTCGATCAGGTGGAACTCGATGGCGTGGGCTGGCCTGTTGCCATTCTGGCCGATGGGCGCCGCATCCGCTCCGACATGCTGCTTTATGCCGCCGGCCGCTCGGGCGCGACCGCGGATCTTGGGCTCGAAAACGCCGGCATCACCCCTCAGGACCGCGGTCGCCTCAAGGTCGATCCCGCCACCTTCCAGACCAATGTGCGCAACATCTATGCCGCTGGCGACGTGATCGGTTTTCCCTCGCTGGCCTCCACCTCCATGGAGCAGGGTCGTATTGCCGCCCTTCATGCCTGCGGCGCCGCCATGCATCCCGCCCCCGAGTTCTTCCCCTACGGCATCTATGCGGTGCCCGAGATTTCGACGGTCGGGCTCACCGAGCAGCAGGTGCGCGCCCAGGGCATTCCCTATGAAAGCGGCGTCGCGCGGTTCCGCGAAACCTCGCGCGGCCATATCATGGGCCTGCAATCGGGCATGATGAAGATGATGTTCTCACTTGAGGACCGCAAGCTTTTGGGCGTCCATATCGTGGGCGAGGGCGCCACCGAGCTGATCCATATCGGCCAGGCCGTGCTCAACCTTGGGGGCACGCTCGACTATTTCGTCGAAAACGCCTTCAATTACCCCACCCTTGCCGAAGCCTACAAGATCGCCGCGCTCGACGCCTGGAACCGCATGCCCCGCCAGACCTTACCCCTTGCGGAGGCCAAGGCTTAGCTGCCCAGCCCTGAAGGGGGATTCCCATGTCCGAGCAGTTTGATGCCATCGTCATCGGAGCCGGACAGTCCGGACCTTTTCTGGCCGCCAGGCTCGCGCAGGCCGGGCAGAAAACCGCCCTTATCGAGCGCACCCATCTGGGCGGCACCTGCGTCAATGATGGCTGCACCCCAACCAAGACCCTGGTGGCCAGTGCCCGTGCCGCCTGGGTCGTGCGCCATGCCGGCGAATTCGGCGTCACCATTGGTGGCCCCGTCAGCGTCGACATGCGCGCCGTCAAGGCGCGCAAGGACATGGTGGTCAACGCCTCCGTCCAAAGCCTGACCGAATGGCTGGGCAACACCGAGGGGCTGGAACTTGTCACCGGTTCGGCCCGCTTTGTTTCCCCAACCGAAGTGGCGCTCAACAACCGCATCCTGACCGCGCCTCGGATATTCATCAACACCGGCGCCCGCCCCAGCATCCCTGACTGGCCGGGACTGAGCGAGGTACCCTACCTTACCAACACCACCATGATGGATCTCGACACGCTGCCCGAGCATCTGGTGATCGCCGGTGCCAGCTATATCGCGCTCGAATTTGCGCAGATCTATGCGCGCTTCGGTTCAAGGGTCACCGTTATTGCCCGCGGCGACCGCCCCGCCGCCCGTGAAGACGACGACATCTCCGCGGCGATCCGCCATATCCTCGAACAGGACGGCGTCCAATTCCGCTTCAACACCAATGTGCAAGGCCTCGCCAGGCACGCGGCCGGCCTCCAGCTCTCGCTCACCGGTCCTGCCGGCGACACCACCTTAACCGCCAGCCACCTGCTGCTGGCTCTCGGCCGCACCCCCAACAGCGAGGATCTCGATCTTCCCGCCGCCGGGCTTGAACCCGACAAGCACGGCTATGTTCCGGTGGACGATCACCTGCGCACCACTGTCCCCGGCATCTGGGCCATGGGGGACATCAACGGCCGCGGCGCCTTCACCCACACCTCCTACAATGATTTCGAGATCGTCGCCGATAACCTGCTCGACAACGGTGATCGCTCCATCGCCGGCCGGGTGCCGGTCTACGGCATGTTCATCGACCCGCCACTTGGCCGCATCGGCATCGGCGAGGCCGAAGCACGCGCCCTCGGCCGCCCCGTGCTCACCGCCACCATGCCCATGACCAAGGTCGCCCGCGCCCGCGAACGCAGCGAAACCGAAGGCTTGATGAAGGTCTTCGTGGATGCCGCCACCCACCGTATCCTGGGCGCCGCCATTCTCGGCATCCGCGGCGACGAGGTGGTGCAATCCATCCTGCAGTTGATGACGGGGGATCTGCCCTACACCTCCATGCAGCACACGATGCCCATCCACCCCACCGTCACCGAGCTGCTGCCCAGCCTCCTGGCCGACCTCAAGCCGCTCCGCTAGCGCCGCGCCCGATCCGCCCCAGCACGAAATCGCGCTCGTGGCGGATCCCGTCCCATTCTCCCGGCATGGCACTGTCAAAGATCAGCGTATAAGGGCCGGTATAGCCCGCGCTCTCGGCCGCCTCGATGCAGGCGGCAAAATCCACCTCGTCCAGCAAACCATTGTTGAACTGCGCCTTGGCATGGCACAGCTCCGCCCGCCCAAAGATCGAGCGCAGATCTTCATATTTGCTCGGCCCCTGCCAGTTGCCGG
>JAQGKH010000105.1 GCA_028290225.1 Devosia sp.
CAATTGCCCCATCTCTACCCCTTCATCGTCAACGATCCCGGCGAGGGCACGCAGGCCAAGCGCCGCACCGGCGCGGTGATCATCGATCACCTCATTCGGCCCCAGACCCGGGCGGAATCCTATGTGCCGCTCAAGGATCTCGAAGCCATGCTGGATGAATATTATGCCGCTTCCGGCATGGACCGCCGGCGCCTCGCCGATCTGCGCCGCCGCATCCTCGATTTCACGAGGGATGCCCGGCTCGACCGCGATATCGGCCTGCCCGAGGACGAAACCGAAGCCCTGCTCAAGATCGACAATTTCCTCTGCGATCTCAAGGAAGCGCAGATTCGCGACGGCCTCCACATCTTCGGCCAGTCCCCCACCGGCCCCCTGGAGCGCGACCTCCTCGTTGCCCTCGCCCGCGTCCCCCGCGGCGACGCCCCCGCCGACCGCTCCCTGATCCGCGCCCTCGCCGATGACCTCAAGCTCGGCTTCGACCCCCTCACAGCCAAGCTCGGCGAGCCTTGGGCTGGCCCGGATGTATCTGCATTGGCCTCCCTCCCCCTTGAGGGGCTTCGAGCCGGCCGTCAGGCGGAATCGCTCCAGTGGAGCGATTCCAGGCGAGAAGGCCATAAGGGCTATGCCCGAATGGCTGACGGGGAGGGGGTCCCTCCGCTCCGTCACCGCACCGTCGGCGACGTCGTCGAACAGCTTGAGACCCTCGCCGCAGAGCTGGTTTCGGGCCGCGCGCCCGAGCCCGGCTGGACCCACACCGCCGCCGTCCTCACCACCGTCGAAGCCATCATCCGCCCGCGCCTGCAAGCCTCCGGCCCCGCCGAAATGGCCGCGCTCCTCGATGGGCTCGACGGCAAGCATATCCGCCCCGGACCCTCCGGCGCCCCTTCGCGCGGCCGCCTCGATGTGCTCCCCACCGGCCGCAATTTCTTTTCCGTCGATACCCGCGCCGTGCCCACCCCCACCGCCTGGGAGCTGGGCCGCAAATCCGCCGAAAACCTGATCCTGCGCCATTTCCAGGATCACGGCACCTATCTGCAATCGGTCGCCCTTTCGGTCTGGGGCACCGCCAATATGCGCACCGGTGGCGACGATCTGGCCCAGGCCATGGCGCTGCTTGGCGTCAAGCCGGTCTGGGACCCCGGCTCGCTGCGCGTTTCGGGCTACGAGATCATCCCGCTCGCCAGGCTCGGCCGCCCGCGCGTCGACGTTACGCTGCGCATTTCCGGCTTTTTCCGCGATGCTTTCCCCGCCCAGATCACCCTGTTTGATCGCGCCGTTCGTGCGGTCGGCGCGCTCGACGAACCCGCCGAGGACAATCCGGTCGCCGCCCGCATGCGCATCGACGCCCTCGGCCTCGTCGCCAAAGGCGAAACCGAAGCAGCGGCCTTTCTCGCCGCCGGCCACCGCATTTTCGGCTCCAAACCCGGCACTTATGGCACTGGCCTTGGCGCCTTGATCGACTCTGGCACCTGGGCCGGCAAAGCCGATCTGGCCACCCGCGTCCTCGATTGGGGCCAATACGCCTATGGCTCCAAATCCGCCGGCACCCCCCAGCGCGACCATTTCGCCGCCCGCCTCGCGAGCATCGATGCCGTGATCCACAACCAGGACAATCGCGAGCACGACCTCCTCGACTCAGACAATTACTACCAGTTCGAGGGCGGCCTCCTCGCTGCTGCCGCCCAGCTCTCCGGCACCCAGCCCGCCGCCTATCACAACGACCATTCCCGGCCCGAACGCCCGCTGATCCGCACGCTGGGCGAAGAAATCAGCCATGTCATGCGCTCGCGCGTCGTTAATCCCAAATGGATCGCCGGCATGCAGCGCCATGGTTATCGCGGCGCCTTTGAGATCATCGCCACGGTGGATTTCATGTTCGCCTTTGCCGCCACCACCGGCGCGGTGCAAACCCACCATTTCGACCTGGCCTTCGAGGCCTTCATCGAGGACGACGCCACGCGCGACTTTCTCGCCACGAGCAACCCCTTCGGCTATGCCGAACTGCTCGCCAAGTTCAACCAGGCTCGCGAGCGCGGCTTCTGGACCCCGCGCTCCAACTCAGCCTTTAGCTATCTGGAGACCGCGCCGTGACCGACCAGCCCGCCAAGCCGCTCAAAAAGACCGACACGATGAGCGAGGCCGAGCGCGATGCCTATCACGCCGAAAAGATGCGCAAGAAAAAGGAAGCGCGCGACAAGATCCTCGCCACCAAGACCGCCGAAAAGGGCCTCCTGATCGTCCATACCGGCAAGGGCAAGGGCAAATCCACCGCCGCTTTCGGCATGGTGTTTCGCGCGCTGGGCAATGGCATGCGCGTCGGCGTCGTGCAGTTCGTCAAGGGCGTCTGGAACACCGGTGAGCGCACCGTGCTCGACAAATTCCCCGACCTGGTGACCATCAATGCCATGGGCGAGGGCTTCACCTGGGACGTTGCCGACCGCCAGCGCGACCTGGCCGCCGCCCGCAAGGCCTGGGAACAGGCCAAGGCGCTGATCCTTGACCCCAGCTACAAGCTCGTGCTCCTCGACGAGCTCAATATCTGCCTGCGCTACGATTACCTGCCCATTGAGGAGGTCGTCGAATTCCTGCGCAACAAGCCGGCTGACAAGCACGTCATCGTCACCGGCCGCAATGCCAAGGACGAGTTGATCGAGATCGCCGATCTCGTCACCGAAATGACCGAGATCAAGCACCATTTCCGCGCCGGCGTGAAAGCCCAGGCCGGCATCGAGTTCTAGCCCCTAGCACCCCACCGCCCGCAGCGAGCGTCCGAGCCGGTCGATGGTTGGGTGCAGCCCCGCCTGTTCGGGCGCCGAAAATTCCACCTGCACGGCGGCAAAGCTCGCCCCGTCACACAGGCCAATCATGCGCACCACCCGCATGCGCGATCCCTTGCTGGCCGAAAACCGCGCCCAGTCGGGGGTAGTGGCCTGCTCAACCACCCGCCAGCCCTCGCCGGCAAGGCTCTGCTGCACCCGTGCGACGCCAGCGCTGAACCCTCCCCGCATCGGCTCGCCCCAGATCCGCAGGGCCACCGCCTGGCCCCGCAGCCTGAAACTCTGCCCGGCCGCATCCGTCCCCTCGGCAACAAACGCCGCCGGCACCTCGGCCACAAAGCCGAGCCGGGCGTTTTCGTACCGGATCATCCCTTGCGCCAGCACCGGACCGGCCAGGAGCAGCAGCCAAACAACCAACAAGCAGCGCATGGCCCGATTCTGCCCGTCACCGCGCCAGCCCGCCAGCCCGCTCACCAAACTACAGCACCACGATGCCGGCATGTTTGGCCTTGTTTTCGGGTTCCACATGAATGGTGATCTGCGCTTCGGCCACCGCTTCGCGCAGCTTGGCCTCGATGCTGTCGCAGATCTCATGGGCTGCCTGCACGCTCATGCCGCCGGGCACCACCAGGTGGAAATCGATGAACACCATCGGTCCTGCCTGCCGGGTGCGGATGTCGTGGGCCTCGATGGCGCCGGTGGCATTGGCCGATATCACCTCGCGAATGGTTTTTTGCCTTTCGGCCGGCACCGCCACGTCCATCAGCCCGCCGACGCTGTCGCGCACCACGCCCCAGCCCGACCAAAGGATATTGAGCGCCACCAGCGCGGCGAGGATCGGGTCGAGCACGGCCCAGCCGGTGACGATCACCAGCACCAGCCCGGCCAGCACGCCGATGGTGGAAACCACATCGGTCATCAGGTGCTTGCCATCGGCCTGCAGCGCCGGCGACGATACCTTTCGCCCATGCCGCAGCAGCACGCCGGCCCAGGCGACATTGATCAGGGTCGCAAGCCCGCCGAGCAGCACACCCTGCCAGGGCGCCTGGGGCAATTGCAGGTCGAACAACCCGCTCCACGCCTCGCGCAGGATCAGGATGGCGGCGACAATGATCATCACGCCCACCACCACCGCCGAGAAATATTCGGCCTTGTGATAGCCATAAGGCAGCGCCGCATCGGCCGGCCGCTGCGCCAGCCGCACGGCCACCAGGGCAGTTAGCGCCGTCACCACATTGACGATCGATTCGAGCGCATCGGAAAACAGCGCCACCGACCCGGTCAGCCACCAGGCGAGGAACTTGATGCCGAGCACCACGAGGCCAACCAGCAGGCTCGCTGCAGCAATGTGAAGGGTTCTTTGCATGAGCCTCGCTCCGGGACGGCCCCTGATCCTAGCGGCGCGAGAACAGGAGGGCGGCCTGATAGCCCGTTCTGGGCCCGCCAACAATCATTGTCTTTGCAACTGCCTTTCATCTGCAAGGCCGCGCCGCCCAATGCCGCTTGCGGTGGCTGAAACTCAGACCTCGCCGGTCCCAGAGTCGTGCGCGGTAAGGTTAACAAAATCTTGCTGTTGGCTATTGGGCGCTCACCATGCAATGTCGTGCCGAGCCTGGCCCTATGCCCGGAACGCCCACGTGATCGCCGCTACCCAGCCGCGGTCCGGTTCCCTGTAGCGTGCCCGAGGCTCCACCATGCCAATTTGCGACATCGGCCAATTCTGGCAGCGCCTGCGTATTGTCGCGATCTGGGTGTTTCTCACGCCACTCATTGTCATTCTCGGCACCGTCGATGTTCTGACCAATGGCCGCAGCCGTAGCTGGCTCTCGGGTGATCGTCCAAGAAATGACAAGCGAGACTGATCCTGGGCCCCCCGATCAGGGCAGCAGCACCCAGATCAGCCAGCCAAGCCCGATAATCGGCAGCCATGCCAGGATTGCGAGCCCCAGGATCACCCAGCCCTGCCGTCGGCGGACCCAGTCAATGGCTTCCTCGCGATAGCCGGCGGCCCTGAGCCATTCATATACCAGTTCCATTGCCGCCACTCTGGAGCAAGCGGCATGGCCTTGCCTACCCTCTCGGCCGCCGCCTTCCACAGCCGATTGCGCGAGTGGGCAGTTCCTCTGCGGCCTGGGCTGCAACCACCAACGACGCTCCACTAAAGCCGCTGTCGCCGAAGGGAGGGGGCCAGGGGAGTTCAGGCGCCCGCCGCCTTCGCGCATCGGCGCTATGGCTCCCGCCCGCGGGCGAAATCGCCCGCCGATTGACCCCTGAATGCCCCGCCTCTAAAAACCCCAAGGTGCCGGCGCCAAGCCGAAGCACCTCGACGGAGCAAAACCCGACAATGGGCCAAGGCACCACCAACAACAGCCCAACGAGTTCATCGGCTCGGATCGTGGCTGGCATCGGCTGCCGCCGGGGAACGGACCCCGATGAGATCGTCGCCCTGGTTCACCAGTGTCTTGCTGAGGCCGGAGCCTCCATCGACCGGTTGGCCGTTATTGCCAGCCATGTCAGCAAGGGCGACGACCCCGCTCTCGCCGCAGCAGCCGCCGCCCTCGGCGTTCCCCTATGCCTTTTTCAGGACACCGATCTCGCCGCTGCCGTCCCCAATCCATCATCGGTGGTGCAGCGCCATACCGGCCTTTTTTCCATCGCCGAAGCCTGCGCGCTGGCGGCCGGGCCGCTGCTGCTGCCCAAGCGGGCAACCCCTCGGGCCACCTGCGCCCTCGCGCTCTGCGCTCCGGGCTGGCAAATCAAACATCTCGCCCCTGGCGCCGCTCAGCCCTCTAGCGCCGCCACGCATTCCTCCACATCCGCGACCTCATGAGCCGGCGGATAAGCTGGACGCGCGACCATGATCACACTAGTCCTCAGCAGCCGCGCCGCTTCGAGCTTGCCCGCGGTTTGCCCCCCGCCGGAATTCTTGCTGACCAGATGCGTAATCGCTTCGCCCTTCATCAATGCCAGCTCCGCGTCCAGCCCATAGGGCGGACGAGACAGCACGATCCTGGCATGGGCCGGAACCGGGAACGCGGGCGGCTCGATCAACCGCACGATGAACTGGCAATTAGCGCGCGCCAGGAACCCTTCCA
>JAQGKH010000122.1 GCA_028290225.1 Devosia sp.
CGCATCGGCTCGGCTGCGTCAGCGGCCGCATTGGTTGGTTGGGCAAATGGAGGTTTCATGCGAGCCGGTCTCCCAACAAGAACTCGAGCGCCCGATCAAAACGGATATGAGGCAGCACCAAGTCACCGCTGGCGTTGCGATCCAGCTGCCGGGGCGGGTTGAAGCGCAGGAAGTTCAATTGGACAGGGATGCCGTCCGCAAACAGGGCGTCGGGCCGGGCGGGCAGGTCGCCGGGAAACAAGGCGATCTCCGTATTGCCATCATAGCGCGTGCCATCGAGTTGTTCGCCAGCCGTCGGGGTGCCGATGATGGTCGGGAGGGTTTCCCCGTCTTGCGTGATGGTGCCCTCGCTGGTGGCGCGAATGGCAGCCATGGCGATGGAGCGGGACTGGGCTCCTGCAAAGCGGGCACGCCTGCTGGCATCGGCGACCAGGCGATTCAGGATCGCCTCCAGCCGGTCGTGGCTGGTGTGGTGCACATGATCGGCCTTGGTGGCTGCAAACAGGATGCGGTCGATCTTGCGGGTAAAAGGGCGCAGTAGCGGATTGGCTTCCCCCTGGCGGAAACAGGACAGCACTGCGGTGAGTGCAGTTTCAAGGTCGGCGACCGCGGCCGGACCGGCATTGAGCGCGCGAAGGGTATCCACCAGCACGATCTGGCGGTCCAGGCGGGCGAAGTGATCGCGGAAAAATGGCCGCACAATGCGATCCTTGTAAGCCTCGTAGCGCCCTGCCAGCATAGCATAAAGGCTGGAGCCGCGGGCTCCGGGGGTCATCGGCAGGGGCGCAAAGGTCAGGGCTGGCGAGCCTTCCAGGTCGCCGGGCAGCAGGAACCGCCCGGGCGGCAGGGTGGAGAGAGCGTCATCCTCGCGGCTGCGGCGCAGGTAATCGGTGAAGGCCGCTGCGAGGCGCTCGGCCGCCAGGTCATTGGCTTCGGCCTTGGGGTCGGTCGCGCCGAGCAGATCCAGGAATGAGGCGGCCTGGCGGAGCGAAACGGGGCGCTGTGCCCGCTCCAAAGCCTCGGCACTCCACTGTTCAAAGCTCAAACCGAGAAGGGGGAGGTCGAGGAGCCATTCACCGGGATAATCAACGATGTCGAGGTTCAGGGTGGTTGGTCCCCGCATGCCGGAGAGCCAGCCGGCCGACTGGTATTTCAGCACCAGCCGCAGTTGCGAGATGCGGCGGGTCCCTTCGGGCCAATAGGGGTTTGCGCCCGTGAGCGCGTCAAGATGCTGCTCATAGGCAAAGCGCGGAATGGTGGCTTCAGGGTATTCAGCCAGGCGCGCGCCGATGAAGCGGTTCTCGGCCATCACGGCGAAACCGGGAAGTCGTCCGCCGGTGAGCAGATTATGCACCAGCGCGGTGATGAAAATGGTCTTGCCGGCGCGGCTGAGGCCCGTCACCCCCAGGCGCAAGGTGGGGGTGAAGGCTCCGGTGGCGGAATCGGCCAGATTAGCCAGGGCAATGCCCAGTTCATCGACGATGGTGGTGGGCGATCCTGCCACGCGGCTGTCTCCGGTTGACCCGTCAACATAGGGTGTTAGGCGGAGGGATCAAGCAACTTACAGAAGATGTACCGAGCTGGGCTTGTCAACAAAGGTGTGGCCCGGCTGGTGCACTACTGCTCGCCTTCCCCTATCTCGCTGAGATCATAGGGTGTGGTCTGGTAAATCTCGTTGATCCAGTTCTGGAACAAAAGATGCGCATGGCTGCGCCAGCGATTCTCCGGTTCGGCCGTGATGTCGCCGTTGGGGAACAGGTTGGCCGGAGGCGGTGTATCCAGACCGGCCTTGCGGTCCCGCTCGAACTCGTCGGCAAGCGAGCGGTTGTCGTATTCGAGGTGGTTCAGAAAATACACGGCGCGATGTGTCCGGTCGCCGAGCATGCAGACGCCAATCTCCGCGTTGTCGATCAAGATCTCGAGGTCGCTGCCGAGGGTGGTGCGATCAATGTCATTATAGCGCGACACCGGGATCATCGGGCTGTCCGAGAAGCCGCGCAAAAACGGCGAGCGTGGATTGATGACCTGGTGCCGGAACACGCCAAACGCCTTGCCGTTCATGCGGTAGCGCTGGGCACCATGAAAATGATGAAGAGCGGCCTGTGCACCCCAGCAGATGAACATGGTGTGGTGCACATTGGTCTGCGTCCAGTTCATGATCTCGACCATTTCGGGCCAATACCGCACGTCCTGGAACGGAATGTTCGCTATGGGCGCCCCAGTCACGATGAAGCCGTCGAACTTCCTTTCACGCACCTGTTCCCAGGTTTGATAGAAGGTGTTGAGGTAGTCTTCGGAGGTGTGCTTGGAGCGGTGGTCCGTGATCCGCACCAGGCTGAGATTGACCTGGAGCGGGGTGGCACCGATCAGCCGCGTGAACTGGGTTTCGGTGCGTTCCTTGTTGGGCATGAGGTTGAGCAGGCCGATTTCCAGCGGCCGGATGTCCTGGCGCGATGCGCGCGAGGAATCCATGACGTTGACGCCCTCGTCTTCAAGGGTCTTGCGGGCAGGGAGATTGTCAGGAATGCGAATGGGCATGGAAGCCTCATAACTCACAGGATCAAAGCGACGGACGAGTGGCGCGTCTCCTCAGGGAGGCGCGCTAGCGCATTCGCTGCTCGATCGCCGCGGCCATCAGATCCACGAATTCATCCCCGTTTCGCACTCTCGCCAGATCAGAGGCTTCAACCACATAGCCGTGCTGATCGGCCAATGCCTGATACCTGGGCAGCCGGTCATGCAGCAGCGCTTCAAACCCCCAGGCGCCAAAGCCTGTAGGGTCGACATCGGCATCCTTGGTAATGCCTTGCAGGGCTTTGTACTCGGCCCATTTCTCGACCAGAAAGTGCGGGCGATAATACATGGGTTTGGGATTGTTCTTGAAGCGGCGCACCAGTTCGGCAGCATCTGCGTCAGTGCCCCTGATATAGAGCAGAGCCGTGTTCGACGCCAGGGTGGCGACCACCGGGTCGGAAGGATCGGCAGGGTCCACGACCTCGATCAGCGACCCACCCGTATCGGCGATGAAGTCGCTGTAACCATAGAGTGCATGCGCTCGCTCAATGAAGTGCGGTACGTCCTGGAGCGCTGCGATTTCGGCAACCCGATGCTGCTCCTGCCGACGCTGATACTCGCCAAGCGGCAGGCCGCCGGCTCCAGGATTGCCAGGAGTGCCGAGATAGGTGGATAGCGGGTCCAGATTGTCGAAGGTGATGTTGGACGAAATGTAGATGGAGTCCGAGCGCAGCAGTTCGGCCAGGAATGGCACCTTCATCGCTTCGTGCTTGAAATTATCCACAATGGCTTCGCCCATATAACGGGTACCAATACGGTAATCGGCCGAATAGTGGAACCAGTTGGACGAGCGCAGCAGGGAGGCCAGCCGGGTTTTTCCAACGCCAGCCATCCCGAACACGGTTACGGCACGTCGGGGCGCCTGGATAAACTCGTCGGCGGATTTGAACAGCATGGGAGACCGGCGGTTCGATAAAGGGGCTCAGCGGAAGCGGTTCCCGCCTGTACTGCAACAACCGCAACTCCACAAGCAGCACGGCAGATTCTGCCGGGCACAGGGTGCTCTAGTCCCGATTTTGCCGGCTCCCGGGTGCCGGGGAACCTCAAAAGCCAAGGATATCCTAGGAATGGTGTTTGGCACTCTGCTTGCATCGTTGGCGATGAAGCGCAGACGCGCCAAAGGTGTTGGAGTTTAGAATGGGAATATATGGGGCTCTTTCCAGCGCGGTTACAGGGCTGCGGGCGCAAGCGCACGCGCTGGAGAATATCTCAGGCAACATCGCGAACTCGCAAACGACTGCTTATAAGCGCATCGAAACCGATTTCGTCGACCTGATCCCCGATGCGCCGGTGCGCCGGCAAGTTCCCGGAGCAGTGCTGGCGCAGTCGCGTGGCACCAACGAGGTGCAAGGCGACATCAAAACGGTGTCGAGTGAAACCTTCGTGGCGCTGAACACCAGCGGCTTTTTCGTGGTGGAGCCAAAGGTAGGCCAGTCGGACGGCAACTCAGTGTTTGCCGGCACCAACTTCTACACAAGACGCGGTGACTTCGAGCTTGACCAGGAGGGACGGCTGGTCAACGGGGCGGGCTACTACCTCAAGGGCCTGAAAGTGGATCGCTTGACGGGCAACGTTTCGGGGTCTGTCCCCGAGCCGATCAAGATCTCCAATGGCTTCCTGGGAGCCCGCCGCTCCACTGTCATCAACTACCAAGCCAATCTGCCACAGATGCCGCGCCCCAAGGCGTATGACGGCATCAATCCTGCTACCGCCACCTCGCCGGTGGCAAGCGCCTCGCCCGCATCCGGCGATGTCATTCCATCTGCCTCGACCAATGATTTCCTCACCCAGTCCATCGAGGGCGGAGCGATCACCGTTTATGCCGAGAACGGGGCGCCCGCCGACGTGCAACTGCGGTGGGCAAAGACGGCGCATGGCGATCCGGCTGCCGCCACGCCGGACCAGTGGAGCCTTTATTACCTGGGTCAGGACGGCACAAACAACGCTTGGACCTCGGTGGGTGCATTTGAGTTCAACAGCGACGGCTCCCTGAAGAGCCCGACCACGGCTTCGGTCACCATCGACAATCTCAACGTCAACGGCATCAGCGTTGGAGAAGTCGAGTTCCGCTACGACCTTGGTGGCTTGACGCAGTTCGATGACGCGAACGGCACGGCAGATGTTTCGACCCTAAACCAGGATGGCTACGCGGCCGGCGAGTTCGTTTCGGTAGGCATCAATGACAGCGGGCGCGTTGTGGCTACCTATTCGAACGGCAAGCGCATGGACGTAGCGCAGGTGGTCACCGCCGAGTTCAGTGCCATCAACAAGCTCAAGCGGCTTGATGGTGGTGTGTATGCGACCACCTCGGAGTCGGGCGAGGCCATACTCGACCTGTCGGGCAGCGGGATCATCGGGGGTGCCCTCGAGGCTTCC
The DNA here is from genome assembly GCA_028290225.1 of Devosia sp. Taxonomy (GTDB): domain Bacteria; phylum Pseudomonadota; class Alphaproteobacteria; order Rhizobiales; family Devosiaceae; genus Devosia. The sequence continues at coordinate 4,951 of JAQGKH010000122.1, forward strand.
AATACCGACATCTCCGATGAGTTCACCAAGCTTATCGTCACGCAGCAGGCCTATGCCGCCGGCACGCGCATCGTCAGCACCGCTGACGAAATGCTGCAGGAAGCGCTGAACATGATCCGCTAGCCAGCATTGGTGATGAGCGGGGCTGCCTGGCGGCGCTGACGAAACTAGGGGTGCGAGCATGGGCCTGACCACATCATTGTCGAACGCGGTCACGGGCTTGCGGGTCAATCAGGACTCGCTGGCCATCCTGAGCCGGAACATCGCCAATCAGGGTACGCCCGGCTATCACCGGCAATCGCTCAACATTGCCGATTATAATGGCCAGACTTCCAGCTATGCCCGCACGCTCGGCACGAACCGCGCCTTCAACACAAGTCTGCAAACCTATTACACCCGGCAGGTGTCGGACGCGGCGAACTCCAGCGTGCAGGCGAGCTATCTGGATCGGCTCGGAACCTTCCTCGGCAAGCCCGGCAGTGCGGGCTCGCTCGACACCGTCTATGGGAACCTGCAGAAGGCCATGCAGGGCCTGGCGACCAGCCCCGATGATTACACCACCCGCGCTGACGCGGTGGCGCAGGCCCAAACCATGGCGGAGGCGCTGAACCGGCTTTCCGGCAACATCCAGAGCATGCGTTCGGAGGCTGAAGGGCAGATCGCCGCGGAGGTCCAAAACCTCAACGGCATGCTCAACTCGCTCGACGAGGTCAATGAGCGTCTGCTCGATCTTGGCATGGATGACGCCTCACGCGCATCGCTGCTCGACCAGCGGGACCGCCTGGTTTCGTCCGTGGCCGAACTCATCGACGTAAAGGCAGCGTATCGTTCGGACGGCACGGTTTCACTGATGACGCGCTCGGGTGTGGGGCTGCTTGACGGCCAGCCCTCGGTGTTCAAGTTCAGCGCGGTGGGCCGTGTTTCAGCTACTTCCGAGTACAACAGCGACCCGGCCTTGTCGGGAGTGGGGGCGTTAACACTGGTGACGCCGTCGGGGCTGGAGCTTGACCTGCAGCGGATGGGAACATTGCAGGGCGGGCAGCTTGGCGGCCTGCTCACGCTACGCGACCAGACACTGGTCGAGGCGCAAAGCCAGCTTGACGAGGTCGCAGCAGGCTTGGCGCAGGCATTCTCGACGGTTCAAACACCCGGCAATGTCGTTGCCGGTGGCCTTTCCAGCAGCCTTGAGGGCGTGCAAAGGGGCAACGACCTGCTGCTCCAGGTCAAGACCAATGGCGTGCCGCAGAACATCAAGATCGTCAACACCGCTCAGGCCGGTATGGATTTCCGGGATGCCTCGGGGACCCGGATCATCGGGGTGGATTTATCGGCAGGAAGCAGTGCAGCAGCAGTGCAATTACAGGCAGCGTTTGCTGCCAGCAGTCCACCACTGGGTGTGACAGTGTCTGATGCCGGGGGCGCCCTCGCATTCACCGCCACGGGGACGACCGAAGTGTCGGCACTCACCAAGCGGGTCACTTCGTCGGCAAGCCAGGGGCAAGGTCTTGGCTTGTCGCTGTTTACCGATGGCTTGGGGGCGCCGTTCACCAACAGCATTGATGGTGCGCCGCCGCAGAAGGCCGGCTTTGCTGCCCGCATCTCGGTCAGCCAGGAGGTCCTGGCAGATAATCGACTGCTGGTGCAGAGCGTCGCAGGCCAGAGCCTGGGCAATGCCGAGCGTGCGAACTACATTCTTGACCAGCTTGCCAGCCTCGACTTTGCGAGTGGGACATCGGCAAAGGGAGCCAATGGCCGATTCCCGCTCAACGGTAATGTCGGTGAACTGATCGGGCAGGTCATTGGCTTCCAGGGCAGCAACATTGCCGCCGCCCAAACAGCCAGCAGTGACCGGCAGCTGACGCTCGATACCGTTATCGACCAGATGCAAAGCGAATACGGAGTCAATGTGGACGAGGAGATGGCCCGTCTGCTGGAGTTGCAGAACGCCTATGCCGCCAATGCCCGAGTTGTATCAGTGGTCAAGGAACTGCTGGACGCCTTGTTCGCCACGACCTGAGGAGCCCCGCCGTGATCGTCAATAAATCGATGTTTCCGCTGCAAAACGGCTTTTCCGTGATCTCGCAGATGCAGGAGCGGTTCGCGACTCTGCAAACCCAGCTCGGCACCGGCATGAAGGCGAACAGCCTGGCGGAGATGGGACGCGACTTGCCCATGTCGCTTTCGGCACGGTCGCGGCTCGACAAGATCGCGGGCTTTTCAAGCAGCATCGACACGGTGAACCTGCGCCTCAGCTTTCTGGACAAATCCATGTCGCGCTTCGACAGCATGGAAGGGGAAGCGCGCAATTCGGCACTGCCGGGCCAGTATGGCAGTAGCGACATCAACATGGCGACCGTGCCACGCCAGAGCGAAGCGCGCTTCGATGAAATCATCACAATGCTTCAGGAGGATGTTGCGGGCCGCTACCTCTTTGGCGGCAACGTGACGGACACGCCTCCGGTGGAGAACGCCCGGGTGCTGCTAAATGGGCAAGGCGGTCGGCTTGGCTTCAAGCAAGTGCTTGCCGAGCGGCAGGCAGCAGATCTTGGCGATGGTCTCGGCCGGCTCGAACTGAGCGCTGGTGCGGCGGGCACCGGTGTGGTGACGGTGCAGGACGATCGCTCGCATCCCTTTGGCTTCAAGCTCTCGACGATCTCCACCACGGCCCAGCCCACCATTGCGGTTACGCAGCCTGGGGCTGCGGGGACAGTGTCCGTGAGGTTCAACGGGCAGCCAGTGCCGGGGCAGAGCGTCACCTTGGGGCTGACCTTGCCGGACGGCTCCGAAACGCAGCTGACTTTGGTGGCGAGCGCCGATGCTGTGCCGGGGCCCGGCAAGTTCGCGATCGGCAGCGATGCGGACGCGACGGCTGCGAACTTCAAGGGGGCGCTGGATGCTAGCCTGAGGGAGTCCGGAGGCTCAACGCTCATGGCAGCCTCGAGCTTTGCCGCGGCAGGGGATTTCTTCAGCGAGACGGGCGTTCCACAACGGCCCGCGGGGGGGCCCCCTGCCACGGCACTTGTTGATGCCGATCCCGACGAAGTGGTGTTCTGGTACAAAGGCGAGGTCGGCGGCAACGCCCGATCGAGTGTCACTGCAAAGGTCGATGACTCCACCACGATCCGATATGGCATGCGGGCAACCGAAAGCGGTGTGCTGCGGCTCGTGCAATCGCAAGCGGCAATGGCCGCAATGCATTTTCCATCGGAAGCCGAGGTGCGTGCCAAGCCAGAACTGGAGCAGCTGCGGCTCAATGCGCAAGCGCAGCCGGAGGGGGAGCTGCGGCAGGCAGCGCTGGACGGCTACGAAGCCGAGGTGGCGCTGCTCTATAGGCAATCCCGAGGCTTGTTCGACGGCATGGCTACGCGCCAGCAGGACCAGATGTCCGAGGGCCGCAACAGCGAGCCCGGCTCGATTGAGCAGGTCACCATGGACCTGGGGATTGCCCGAGCCGCAACCAACAACGCGGCCAAGCGGCATACCGACTATAAGAGCCAGCTGGAAAACCTGTTGAACGACGTTGAGACGGTTTCGCCAGAGAATGTTGCCATGGAGATCCTCGCGCTGCAAACGCGGCTACAGGCCAGCTATCAGGTGACGGCGATGGTCAGTCAGATGAGCCTGACCAACTTCGTTTAAGCGGGCCCACAAAGCAATTAAGCCCCGCATTGCTGCGGGGCTTTTTGCATCGGACGCTTGGCCGTCTTAATTGCCTCGTAGACCAGCGGCCAGCTGACGATTGATCTGAATTAGTGAGTCCAGCTTTTGCGGGGCTGGCCTCGCCGCTGCATCGCGCGTCTGCTTCATGATGAAGATGCCGATATTGGCGATGTTCTGGCGGATCTGGGCGGGGAGGGGATTGTCTTCGCGTGTTACGGACGTCACGAACACAGTCCATATCTTGCGGTTGAAGGTAAGCGCCGCGTTCAGGTCGCTCGAGCTTTCGTTCCAGTTGTCGCGGGCACGTTGCAGATTTGCGGCTGCCTTGATCAGCAAAGCGGCCTCGCGTTCGCGCGCGGTTTCAACGGTTTTCGTGGTTTGCTGGTAGGCCAGCGCCCCCTGCTGATGCATTTGCCAAAATTTCCTGTTCGTAGTCGATCAGGCGCTTAGCCGCCCTCAGAGCTTTGTAAAGATTTTCGGTTAAAATCTCGTTGTTGATCTCGTTTACGAGGACCTTCATCGATGGTGCCGCAGCAATAATATCGGTGACCAGTGCAAAGTAGTGCTCTCGGATGGGCTCAACTTTTTCACTGATGTACATCGACTGAACCGCGAAATAGATCCTCTTGGCAGGGCTATCTGCCGTCTCAGGGGTGAGAATATCTTTCTCACGCAGGATGGGTGCTTTGCCGTCGATATAAATGCGGGTGCGCTGATCACTGTTGGTGATGATGCAATTGCCAACCAGCAGGCGCTCGCCTGGACGCAGTTCAACTTTGAGGGACATGGCTTTCTCGGGCGGTCAGTGGCCTGCTCCTATGTGGTGGCGCAATCCGGGCAGAGGCAAGAGGTAATTCCAAAATGAAACAAGGCGGGCAAAAGCCCGCCTTGTTCAATGCATCCAGTGCTGCGTTTAACGGAGCAACTGCAGAACCGACTGGTCGGCCTGTGATGCCATCGACAGCGCCGAAGAAGACAAAGATTGCCGGGTCTGCAGGGCCAGAAGGTTGGCCGCTTCTTCGTTGGTGTCGGCAAGGGTCAGATTGCCAGCGCCGGTTTCAAGAACGTTGATCATGTTCTTGGTGAAGTCCTGGCGAGTTTCGACAACCGACAGGTTCGAGCCGAACTTCGATGCCTGGCCCTTGAGGCTGTCGAGAGCTGTGTTCAGCGTCGAGATGACGTCCTCGATCTCGGTGCTGTCGAAGAAGTCGGTTTCCGCAAGGTCGGCCAGACCCAGGGTTTCGAGGATGTCCACCCCGTCCACGTCGAGCGAGGAGGTGCCGTCTTCGTTGAACACAACTTTCAGGCTGTCTCCGCTCAGCAGGTTCACGCCGTTGAAGCTTGCGTCCTTTGCCAGCTGGGAAATCTGGTCGCGCAGATCGTTATAGTCGTTCTTGTAGTCGACGCGCTGCTTCTTGTCGCCGACGGTCGCCGTCTTTGAAGCGCCTGCGGTATCAGCGAAATCGAAGATTTCGCCAGCACCTGCCGCAGCACTCGCCGTGTTCACCGCAGTGCCGCTGATCGCCAGGCTTTGCGATTCGGAGGCGTTGGCGGTCTCAATGGTCAGCTTGCCGTCCGAGGACAACTTGGCGCGAGCGCCGCTGCTGGACAGGGCGTCGTTGAGTTCCTCGAGGGTGTTGACCTGACTAGCGCCGGTACCGAAAGTAACCGTGGTAGCACTAGCGCCGCCCACAGACACCGACAGGGTCTTGCCCGAAAGTGCACTGGTTTCCGACGAAGCAGTGGTCGGCAGGCCGAGCTTGGTAGCTGCGGTACCGCCGAAGGTGAAGGCCGCGGCGCCGTCAGCACCCTTGGCGACGATCTTGCCGTCCACAACCGATGCATCGGAGCCGGTCCCGAGGGCCGTCTCGATGGCGGTCAGGACGTCGCCAACCGTGGCGGTATCCAAGTCAAGGCCGATGGTCGTGCCACTGGTCGTGTCTGCCGTCGCTTTGAAGGAAATGGTGTAACCATTCACCGTCAGCGTATCGCCTTCAGCGATGGTCAGCGAGTTGGTGTTGGCCGCGCCGTTAACGGTGGTCGCGCTCGTCATGTTGGCGGGCGTTGTAAGCTGGTTCTGCTTGACGCTACCGGTAACCGTCTGCAGGCCAGCGCCGAGGAGGTTCTCGGCAGTCGCACCGGTTACGGCGCTGGAGGTGAAAGCTGCCTTCGCCTCGATGGCGCTGCTGGATTGCTGCGCGGACCGAGCGGTAGCCTTCATCTGCTCGACCAGGTCGGTGATGGCCGAGATGCCCTTGTCGGCGGCCGAGATGGTCTGAATGGAGTTGGCAACCGAGTCCATCAACTGGCTCAGGTCAGACGCGCGGCTATTCAGCGACGAGGCAGTGAAAAAGTTGGTCGGGTTATCCATGGCGGAGTTGACGCGCAGCCCGGTAGCAAGCTTTTCCTGCGTCTTGCCCATCATGGCAGCAGTATTTTGCAGGCTGAGGAGATTGGACCGTACTGCTTTGGAGAGAGTCACGTCAGACATTGGTTTTCCTTCTGGGAACCGATTGATTTAGCCTCGTTCTGAGGTTGTCCCGACATTGCCTGAGTGCGCATAAAAATCGGTTAAAGGGACCCGTTGTCCGGTGATCTGCGGCGAGCGGTTGCTTCGCTTTTGTTGAAATGCTCAATGAAGTCTGAAGAGCGGCTGAGCTCAAGGCTTGTCCGAGCAGTTGGTGACCCGTCGCCGTTAAAGCGCTCGGTTCACTGCTATGCCGCGGGCGGCGTGGGCGGGATCGGCAACCACAGTGCCGGCCCGGCCATAGGTCGTGGCACGGCTTTGTTGACCGACAAGGGTGGACACATCGCTCAACAAATCGTCGGCAACGGTGCGGGCGGTGGCGAGCACCCGCAGATTTTCCGCCATCTGGGTGGCCAATTGTTCGTGACCCAGCCGCAGGCGGTCGAGGGCCGCAGGGGCTTCGTGCTTGAGGCGCTCGCCCTGGCGCTGAATGGATCGCGCAAAGCCCACATAATCCTGGGCAAGGCGGGTCTTGTCGGGCGTAAGGGTTCCCGCCTGCCGGAGATGGCCGGCGCGAAGAAGAGTAGTTTCCTTATTCATCACATCGACCAGCGCGGACAGTGCGGCTTCGGCGTTGTGGCACAGCTCTTCAGCGGACAGGGAGTCACGGGCGGCAAGGCGGGCGGCAGCGGTCATCGGGTGGAAACTCCCATGGGGACTGGTTGATTGATCTGGTTCTGGGCCGCTTCCTGCATGGCCAGCAGGTCGCCCATCATCTGGTCGGCAATGCCAAGACCGCCGTTCTGGGCCATGCTGGCGGCAAGGTGCTCGGACTGCATGGAGCGCCAGGTGTCTTCGCCAAAGCCGCCTTCGCTCTTGAGGGTGGCGAACATTTCCTTGGTCAGGGTGTTGAGAAACACACCTTCGAATTCCTCAGCCTGGGCACGGACCTTGGCGATCTGGGCCGGGGTGAGACTGGAGCCTGAATAGGCTTGATGGGCTGGGGCCAGCATCACAGCACCTCGATTTCGGCCTGGAGGGCACCGGTGGCCTTGATGGCCTGGAGAATGGCGATGAGGTCGCGAGGGGCGATGCCGAGGGCATTGAGACCGTCGACGAGTTCCTGGAGGGTCACGGATTCGTTGACGACGGCGAGGGCCTTGTCCGATTGCATCACGTCGAGGTCGGTGTTCGGCTCAACCGCCGTGACGCCATTGGCGAGCGGTTCGGGCTGCACCACGGTCGGGTTTTCGGCGATGGTGACGGTGAGGTTCGACTGCGCCACGGCAACGCTCGATACCCGGACGTCCTTGCCCATGACGATGATGCCGGAATTCTCGTCGATGACGATCTTGGCCGTCTGGTCGGTCTGCACCATCAGCTGCTCGATATCGGTCAGCAGATCGACGATGTTGCCGTTGAAGCCCGCGGGCAGGGTGATGCGGACGGTGGCGGGATCTTCGGGGGTGGCGGTCGGCACGCCGATGAAGTCGTTGATAGCCAGCGCGATGCGGCGCGAGGTGGTGAGATCGGGGTTGCGCAGCGCCAGGCGAAGGGAGCGCTGTGCACCCAGTTTGAAATCGATCTCGCGTTCGATCAGCGCGCCCGAGGAAATGCGCCCAGTGGTGGGAACGCCCGAGATGACGGTGGCGGCGTCACCCTCGGCCTTGAAGCCGTTGATGGAAACGGACCCCTGGGCGATGGCATAAACCTCGCCATCGGCGCCGAGCAGGGGGGTGACGAGGAGCGTGCCGCCCTGGAGGCTGTCGGAATCGCCGAGGGCTGAGACCGTGACGTCCATGCGCGAGCCCTGAGTGGCAAAGGGCGGCAGATTGGCGGTGACCATGACGGCGGCGACGTTGGCGGTGCGCACATTCTCGCCTGCGGTGTTGACGCCGAGGCGCTCCAGCATGGACTGAAGAGACTGCTTGGTGAACGGCGAATTGTTAAGGCTGTCGCCGGTGCCGTTTAATCCAACAACCAGGCCATAGCCCACCAGTTGGTTTTCGCGCACGCCCTCGATGTCGACCACGTCCTTGATGCGGGCAGCGGCAGCAAGGGTTGGGGCGGCCGGGGCAAGCAGCATTATGCAGGCCAGCAGCGTTGCGAGGATAGATTGGACAGGTTTGTGCACTGGCGGGCTCTCCCAAGTCGGTCTGCCTGCTGCATTGCGAAAACCGTGCCAGACCTGCCCCAAGTCGGGTAAGCGGCTGCCCTGGCTGGATTTTCCTGTGCTGAATGGCGCTGCCCAGTTGCCCTTGCCCGCCGGGTGAGCAATTCTTGCCGGGCATCTTAAGTCGGTGTTAACCAAGTGCGGCAGATTTTGCCGGGGTGTTCATTCGCCACCTCCGAGTCCGCCAACATGCGCATCGACAGCAATTCTCGGTTGACCAGTGTAACGGGGCGCCCTTCGGCGCTACGCAGCTCGGGCGGTCCGGCATTTGTTCCGGCAGGTGCGGAAGCACCGGCCCGCGCGACGTCGAATGTCGCCATCGGCGCCACGGCGAGTTTGGGCGCCTTGCTGGCGCTGCAGGCCGTCGAGGATCCGATGCAGGGCCGGCGCAAGGCGGTGCGGCGGGGGGCCTCCATGCTGGAGCAGATGGAGGCCATCAAGGCGGACCTCCTGGTGGGGCAGGTCAGCGCGGATCGGCTGGACCAACTCGTCGGCATGATCGGGGAGGCCCGGAGCCGCTCGGAGCCGGCGCTTGATGCGGTGCTTGACGACATTGAGTTGCGGGTGCGGGTTGAACTGGCCAAGTTCGGGCGCTTCCCGGGTTGAGGGTGAATTGGTCAAAACGTCATGGCGCTTTGCTAAGTGGCGGTGCCCCAAAGTCTTTGGCGGCATTAATCACCAGCGCGTGTCTGTCTTGCGGGCGTTCGGTGGCTGCACTATAGAGGCGCAAATATTGGGCCATTGGAGTTGAGTCTGCTGATGAGTTCGGGCGTTGACGTAATCGCTTACCGGCCCAGTGACGATGAGCCGTTCATGAACCCGCGACAGCGGGATTACTTTCGGGCCAAGCTCCATGCCTGGAAGGACGATATTCTTCGCGAAAGCCGCGAAACACTGGAAAATCTCCAGGAAGAAAGCCAGAATCATCCCGACATGGCCGACCGGGCTTCCTCGGAAAGTGACCGATCGCTGGAACTTCGCACCCGCGACCGGCAGCGCAAGCTGATTGCCAAGATCGACGCGGCGCTGAAGCGGATCGATGATGGGACCTATGGCTATTGCGAGGAAACCGGCGATCCGATCGGGCTTGCCCGCCTCGACGCCCGCCCTATCGCCACGCTGAGCCTGGAGGCCCAGGAAATGCACGAGCGGCGCGAAAAGGTTTATCGCGACGAATAAAAGGCTCTCCAGCCCCAATGCAAAGCCCGCAGCGATGCGGGCTTGCTGTTTTCTGCGGGTCGTTTGTTTGCCCTCGGCCAAGAAGCAAGTGTAGCGCGAGCGAAGCGGGGGCGGATAAACTTCGGTCAGTCGCCGTAGCGGCGGCGCAGATGGGCCTTGAAGTATTCAGGGTTGAGGGGCTCCCCGGTGGCCCGGGTGATGAGATCGGGAGTGGACCAGCGCGAACCCTCCTTCCAGATGTGATCGGCCCGCCAGCTGTTGATGCCGCTGAAATCGCCCTTGCGGACGCTGTCGCGCAGATCGGGCTGGGCACGCTCCAGGGCGGCCCATTGCTGGGCGGCAATCATGGCGCCCAGCGTGTAGCTGGGGAAATAGCCGAAGGCGCCGCCGGGCCAATGCACGTCCTGCATCGGGCCGTCCTTGGGATCGTTGATGGTGGAGATGCCTAGATACTCGGTCATCCGGGCGTCCCAGGCTTCGGGGATCTGGCTGACTTCGAGCTTGCCGGCCACCAGGTCCTGCTCCAGTTCGTAGCGCAGGATCACGTGAAGGGGGTAAGTGACCTCGTCGGCATCCACCCGGATATAGCCGCGCTCCACATGGTTCACCTCGGTCAGCACGTCCTCGACATCCCAGCCGGGCAGGGCGTCCTCACCCAGATGCAGCTGTACCAGCGGCAGCATGAATTCCCAGAACTCGGGGCTGCGGGCGAGCTGCATTTCCACGAACAGCGACTGGCTTTCATGAATGCCCATGCCGCGGGCCTTGCCGAGCGGCCAATGGGACCACTCCTTGGGTAGGCCCTGCTCGTAAAGGGCGTGGCCGGTTTCGTGGAGCACGCCCATCAGCGACGACAGGAAATCGTCGGTGCGGTAGCGGGTGGTCATGCGCACATCACTGGGCACGCCGCCGCAAAAGGGGTGGTGGGAGACGGCGAGCGAGCCATGGGTGAAATCAAAGCCTACGGCGCGCATGGCAGCGAGCCCAAGTTCGCGTTGCCGCTCAATGGGGTAGGGGCCGTTGAGGTCTCGGCGGGGACGGTTGGCGTGGCGGCGCTCCTGCACGGCAAGGGCTTCGGGCACGAAGTCCTTGAGGAACGTCTTGAGGTCGGCAAAGACGGGGTCGAGCGTGGTGGTGCGGTTGCCCGGATCATATTGCTCCATCAGGGCATCATAGGGCGCCAGTCCGAGCGCATCGGCGCGCAGCTGGGCTTCTTCGCGCACCAGTTCAACCACGCCTTCGAGCGCCGGCAGGAAACTGTCCCAATCGCCCAGGGGCCGGAGTTCGCGCCAGAGTTGTTCGGAGCGCATGGTGGCCGCGGTGCGGCGCTCGACGAACTCGGTGGGCAGGCAGGTGGCGTTGAGATACTGGCGCTTGAATTCAGCCAGGGCCAGCTGCTGGTCCTCGCTCTGGGGGCGGGCAGCCTCGATCCAGTCGGCGATTTCGGGCGCGGTGGATTGGGCATGATACATGCCAGCCAGACTGGCCATGGCTTCGGCGCGCTTGTTGCCGCCGCCCACGGCCATGTGGGTGGCTTCATCGGCGCCGAGAATGGAAAGGGCGTGTTCGAGCGCCTCCAGGCGGCGGCCGAGCTGATCGAGTTTTTCGAAGGACATGATGGCTCCCTGCGGTGGCTGCCAGATGTTTCACAAGCGATGAGCGCGGGCAAGCGGGCGTGCACAAGCGCCGGACAGGCTGGACCTTCCGGATCGAGGGCAGGCACGGCGCGGTGCGGCTTTCGCCTTTAAAGGATGAGGTGGAGTGAGGCGAAAGCCGCACGGCACGAATGGATGGGCTGTGGCGCTTCGAGCGGCCTCCCGCAGGGGAGTTGGATGAGCCGGCCTGCCGCTTGCACGAGGCATCAGCGAACAGGCCAGGGTCCGGCCGGTAGTCGGCAATCCACAGGAGCCGGGGCGACCCCCGACCCTCCACACATCCCGCCCGGCGCTTCGTCGGCACCGCGTGTGGCGGCGGGATCGAGCGGAGTATGCCAGAGCCCGCAAGGGCGGGGATAGATGAATGGGTGGGGGGCAGAAGTGAATAGGTTATGAACGGGTTATGAATGGCTTTGGCGAGGCCGGCAGGGCGGGCGGAGGGATCTGGAGATGGGCCCCGGCTCAAGGCGGGGAGGCGGCCGGGGGTGAGATGATTTCGCGCTAGCCGCCCGGTGGGGCGGCCCCGCGGTGGCAGTGCCTAGCCGCGGCGGGCGGCGTCAATGGTGGCGACGTCGATCCGGCCCATGGTCATCATGGCGGCAAAGGCGCGCCTGGCTTCTTCGCCACCAGCCGCCATGGCGTCGGTCAGGGTGCGGGGGGTAATCTGCCAGGAGATGCCCCATTTGTCCTTGCACCAGCCGCAGGCGCTTTCCTGGCCGCCATTGCCGACAATGGCGTCCCAATAGCGATCGGTTTCGGCCTGATCGTCGGTGGCGACCTGGAAGGAGAAGGCTTCGCTGTGCTTGAAGGCGGTGCCGCCATTAAGACCAATGCAGGGGGTGCCAAACACGGTGAACTCCACCGTGAGCACATCCCCCTCCCGACCCGAGGGATAATCGCCGGGCGCGCGATGCACGGCGGTGACGGCGCTATCGGGAAAGGTCTGGGCGTAAAAGCGGGCGGCGTCTTCGGCGTCCTGGTTATACCAAAGGCAGATCGTGTTCTTGGCGGCAGGCATGGCTGGTCCTTTCACGTGCTGATGGTGCGCGGGCCAGCAGCGTATGGCGCCGGGCTGGTCCTGCATAGACGCAGCATGGGGCGGCGTGCCGACAGGTTGGACCAAACAATCCTTGAATGGAAACGCGCTGAAGGCGCAGCCTGGGGAGGGCTGCGCCTTCGGGGGAAACCCGGCCGCATGATGGGGAGTGCGGCCGGGCTGGGGAACGGGGGCGGCTCAGAAGGGGAGGATGGCATCCATGACCTGCTGGCCATAGCGGGGCTGCTGGACGTCGGTGATCTGGCCGCGACCGCCGTAAGCGATGCGGGCTTCGGCGATCTTGGTGGAGGGAATGGTGTTGTTGGCCTGGATATCGGAAGGGCGCACGATGCCGGCGACGATCAGGTCACGCACCTCGAAATTGACGCGCACTTCCTGGCGCCCTTCGATCACCAGATTGCCGTTGGGCAGCACCTGGGTGACCACGGCGGCGACGGAGGTTTCCAGCGATTCCGAGCGGTTCACCGAGCCATTGCCGGTGTCCTTGAGGCCCGAAGTGAAATCAACCGCCTTGCTGGGGTCGATGGCGCCCGCGCTTGCCGCGGTGACGGCCGTGCCCAGGATGCCGCCCATGCCGGCGGAGTTGGTGGAGTTGCGGCTGCGCTGGGTGCTGTTGTCGATCTGGGCGCTGTCATCGATGGTGACGATGACGGTGAGGATATCGCCGATGCGATGGGCGCGCTCATCCTTGAAGAAGCCCTTCGCCGAGGTGCGGTAAAGCGAGTTGGCCTGGTAGGTGTCCGAAATGGCGGCGGGCATGGGCATGCGTACCGGCTGGTAGCCGGCCACGGTGGTGGGGTCCTCGATGGCCGTCAGCGGCGGGGGATTGCCGATATTGGCGAGCCGGTCGGTGGTGTTGCAGGCCCCGAGCCCGGCAGCCAGCAGCAGGACGGCGGTGAGTTTGAATGGGTTCATCGAACGAAATCCTGAAAGGGCTGGGGTCAAAGGCCGGCAAGGGCAAGGGGAGCGGCGGAGACTTCAACGGCGCCGGGGGAAAGGGCGGTGGCGCTCACCACGCGATTGCTCATGAGGTTGAGCACCTGGAGGGGCGCGCCGGCGGCGGCGCCGGTGACGGCCTGGCCCTTGACGGTGAGGGTCATGGCGCCGCGGCGGAAATAGATGGTGACGAGGTCGTTGCGCGCGATGGTGAGCGGGGTGGTCACATCGGCTGATTTGAGGATCATGCCTTCACGGCTTTGCCGGTTGAGCTGCATGCCGACAAGTTGCTCGGGGAGCGCGGGGCCAAGGCTTTCGGCATAGCGCACGGGGACGGGGCGCATGACGATATCGGCGGGAGTGAGCACCGTGCCGGCGGGGAGATTGGCGGCGAGGTGGGGAGCCTCGACCAGGAGTTCGATCGTGCCGGCCAGATCGAGCGGGGCGGCAATGCCGGCGATGGCGAAGCGGGCGGTGAAGGCGCCGCTGCCGGGGAGGTAGCGCAGGCTGTCGATGCGGACGGGTTCGGCCACCGCTTCGGCCGAGAGGGCGGGGACCGGGGCGGTGAAAACGATGCTGGCCGTCATGTCGGGGCCGGCAATGCCGCGCCGGCGCAGATCGCGGGTGACGAGATCGGCCAGCAGCGCCTCATCGACGGCGGTGGCGGCGCGGGTGACGCGCACGGTTTGCACGCCCTGGCTTTGAAAGGAGCCAAGCCCGATGCGCGCAGCGGCGGCGGTGATTTCGGGCAGGGACACCTGGCCGCTGGTGCCGGGCTGGGGGGCGCGGAACAGGGGCTGTTCGGCGGCAAGGCCCGCATCGGCGAACATATCGCCGACGGTGACGATGGGGGCGGACACCACCACATCGGTGCGTAGCACGGGTTCGGCCGCCGCGGTGCCGGCGAGGAGGGCGGTGGCGAGCAGGGCGAGGAAGGGGCGGATCATCGGGGCGGCTCCTAGCGCAGCTGGCTCGTGGCCTGCATCATCTCGTCGGCGCCCGAGATGACGCGGGCGTTCATCTCATAGGCGCGCTGGGCGGCGATCAGATCGGCGATTTCGGTGACGGAGTTGACATTGGCCATTTCCAGATTGCCCTGCAGCAGATTGCCCATGCCCTCGGCGTTCGGCGTGCCGATCTGGGCGGGGCCGCTGGCAGCGGTTTCGGTGAACAGGTTGTCGCCCGCCGATTCCAGGCCCGACTTGTTGACGAAGCGGGCGAGCTGCAGCTGGCCGAGCTGGGTGGGAACAGCGGCGGTGCCGATATAGGCCTCGACGGTGCCATCGGCCGAGATGGAAACCGAGTTGGCGTTGTCGGGAATGGCGATGCCCGGCTCAAGCGCATAGCCGCTGGAGTTCACGAGGGTGCCATCGGGGCTGCGTTCAAACGAGCCGTCGCGGGTATAGCCCATGCGGCCATCGGGCAGCTGCATCATGAAGAAGCCTTCGCCGCGCACGGCGAGGTCGAGTTCGCGATCGGTGGGGGCAACGCTGCCCTGGCTCATCACGCGCGGGGTGGCGACGGTGCGGACGCCCGAGCCGATCTCGAGGCCGGCGGGGATCATGGTGCCCTGGTCCGAGGTTTGCGAGCCGGCACGGGTATATTGCTGGTACAGCAGATCCTGGAATTCGGCCCGCGCGCGCTTGAAGCCCGTGGTGCGCATATTGGCGATGTTGTTGGAAATGACTTCGACGTTGCGTTCCTGGGCACTCATGCCGGTGGATGCGATGTAGAGCGCTTTCATGGCGGTTCCTCAGGTTCAGCTATTGGTATCGCCCAGGCGCTGGATGGCCGAGCGGCGCAGCTCATCCTGCTTCTGGGTCAAGGAGGCGATGGATTCATAGGCGCGGGTGACGCGGATCATTTCGGCCATTTCCGACACGCCCGATACGTTAGAGCGCTCGGTGAAGCCCTGCATCACCCTGGTGCCGGTGGCGGGGACTGGCGTGCCGCCGCTGAACAAATTGGCGCCATCGCGGGTCAGCTCCTGCGCATTGGCAAATTCCACCAGCCGCAGCCGACCCTTGGGGCCGGCGCTGGAGCTGATCGAGCCGTCGGCTGAAATGGCGATGCCGGTTTCATCGGGGCCGAACTGGATGGGACCGCCGTCGCCCAGCACGGGATTGCCGTTGAGATCAACCAGGCGCCCGGTGTTGTCGATGGCAAAGGCGCCCGAGCGGGTCCAGCGATCGCCGCCGGGGGTTTGCACGGCAAAAAAGCCATCGCCGTTAAGGGCAAGGTCGAGCTCGTTGCCGGTCTGGACGAGGGCGCCGGGCGCCAGATCGTGCATCGTGGCCCAATCCTGCACGAAGGACAGCGATTGATCCCCGGCCATAAAGTCGCGGTCGCGGGCGACCGGCATCCGGTACTGTTCAAACAGGATGTTCTCGGCCTTGAAGCCCGTGGTGTTGATGTTGGCCATGTTGTTGGCCACCACGTTCATCTGCCGCTGCAAGGCGATCTGCCGTGACAGGCTGATCAGTTGCGCATTCTCGATCATTGCCGATCCCCATCGGTTCACGAGACCGCCGCTTCCCCAAGCCTTGGCCTCGCCGTTTACCTTGCGAGAACCATGCCAGAGGGTGTTGCTCAACGACTTCAGCGACTTAGGGAAAACGAAGAACGGCAGAGCTGGCGGAGTTCGACTGCAGCGCGGCAAAACCTGCCCGGCAAAATCTGCCGGTTCGGGGGCGCTGGTAACCGCTCGTTAACCATCTGCGCCTTAGCTGGAGAGGAGCCGGATTCCTCCGGTGATCCCCTAGTCCCGAGCAGTTCAACGCATGGCCGCAGAAGCAGACGCCGGTGAAGCCATTGCGCCTAAAAAGTCGCGCAAGCTGATCATCATCATTGCCGCCGCCGCCGTCGTGGTGCTGCTGGTCGGAGCGGGGCTTTACCTGTTCCTGTCGGGGGGCAGCGGGGCCGCCGAGCCGGCCCATGGCGCCGAGGGCGAACATGCCGCAGCGGCGCCCGGCTTTATTTTCAACCTGCCGCCGATGACGGTCAACCTCAACACCGAGGGGGAGGCCAGTCCGAGCTTCATGAAGCTGACGGTGGCGCTGGAAGTGGCGAGTGAAGAAGTGATGCTCGAGATCCAGCCGCGCATGGCCAAGGTCGTGGATGCCTTCCAGGTGTATCTGCGCGAGCTGCGCCGCAGCGATCTTGAAGGCTCGGCGGGTATTTACCGGATGAAGGAAGAATTGCTGCGGCGGGTCAATGTCTCGATCTATCCCGCTCAAGTGGACAGCGTGCTGTTCAAGGAAATCCTGGTGCAGTGATGGCTGGACCCGGCGATCAGGACAAGCTGTCGGACGAGTGGACACTCGATGAGCTGAGCGACACCGCGTCGGTGGCCGGCGGCGGCCAGCAAGGTGCCGGGCTGCTGGACGAGGACGAGATCGACAGCCTGCTGGGTTTTGATGCCACGCCGGGCAATGCCGAGGTGACAGGTGTCCAGGCGCTCGTGAATTCGGCCTTGGTGAGCTATGAGCGCCTGCCGATGCTGGAGATCGTGTTCGACCGGCTGGTGCGGCTGTCGACCACGTCGCTGCGCAATTTCACCTCCGATAATGTGGAGGTGACGCTGGATGCCATCTCTTCGGTTCGGTTCGGGGATTACATCAATTCCATTCCGCTGCCGGCCATCCTGTCGGTGATCAAGGCGGAGGAATGGGAGAATTACGGGCTGCTGACGGTCGATTCGGGCCTGATCTATTCCATGATCGACGTGCTGCTGGGCGGACGGCGGGTGACCAGTGCGGTGCGGATCGAGGGGCGGCCTTATACCACCATCGAGCTGGCGCTGGCGCGGCGCATGATCGAGGTGATCCTCGAGGATACCCATCGCGCCTTCGAGCCGCTGACCCAGGTGCATTTCAAGCTGGAGCGGATGGAAACCAATCCGCGCTTTGCCGCCATTTCGCGCCCCGCCAATGCGGCAATCCTGATCGAGCTGCGCATCGAAATGGAAGAGCGCGGGGGCAAGATCGAAATCCTGCTGCCCTATGCGACGATTGAGCCCATCCGCGAGCAATTGCTGCAGATGTTCATGGGCGAGAAATTCGGCCGCGACCCCATCTGGGAAGGGCATCTGGCGACGGAAATCTATGCCGCGGATGTGGAAATCGAGGCAGTGCTGCATGAGCAGCAGTTGCCGTTGTCGCGCATGCTGGCGCTCAAGGCGGGCGACACGGTGATGTTCGAGCGCTCGCCGCATGATCCCATCCGGCTGCGCTGTGGCGGGGTGGAACTGACCGAGGCGATCATGGGCCATATCGGCAATCATGTTTCGGTGCGCGTCACGCGCCCGCTTAACCCGCCCAAGGTGACGATGGCGGAATTCGAAGCGCTGGAAAAAGCGGGGGAAGGGCGATGATGTCTGGATTGTCCACGGGGCTGGTGGTGGAGGGCGCAGTAGCGGTGCTGCTGGCGCTGACGATTGGCTATTGCATCGTGCTGAACGGGCGGCTCAAGCGCCTGCATGCCGATCGGGAGGTATTGCGGCAGATGATCTCGGACCTGGTAGGGGCCACGAACCTGGCCAACCAGGCGATCAAGGAGCTCAAGGCCACCGCCGTGGAGGCCGACCTGACGCTCAATACCCGGCTTGATGAAGCAGAGCGGTTCGGGGTCGAGCTGGCCAATCACGTCAATGCCGGCACCGTGCTGATGGAGCGGATCGCCAAGATCACCAGCGCGGCCCGGCAAGCGGCGCCTGTTGCCTCGGGTGCGGTTGCGGCCGCAACGCCAGTGGAGCGGGTTGAGCCAAGCAAGCTGCAGTCGGCGCTGGCACAGTTGCAGGCCCGGCAGTTGGCGCGGGAGAATGCAGCGTGAAATCGATACGGCTGCTGCCGGTGGTGGTGATGGCGATTTCGGCACTGCTGGTGCTGAAAACCGCGGGGCTGGTGTTGAACGGCTCCTATGTGCTGGGGCCAACTCCGGTGCTGGCCGCCGGCGGGGCGAGTTCGGGCGGGGCTGGCGCGCCGGCGGAAGGCGAAGGCAGTGAGATTGGTGCTGAATCCACCATGACGGATTCGAGCCCGACCCTGGCCGACTCCAACCCCACTTTGAAGCAGCAGCCCGAAGCGGGCGGGCATGGAGCCGCCGCCGAGCCTGCTGAGGCGGGGCATGGGGCAGCCGCGCAGCCTGACGCTGCGGGGCATGGGGCGGAAGCCAACGAGGCCAGCGGCGCGGAAGCGGAGCCGGGCGAGCCGGCTGCGGAACATGGTGCAACGGATAGCGCGGGGGATGCGACGGGCGGCGAAGCCGCTTGCCTCCAGCCAGCGATGGCGGCGGATGCCGGGGCGCATGGCGCGGAGGGAACGTCGTCCGCCGATGCGACCAGCAGCGCCTGTGACAGCACGGCCGAGGCGGTGCCCATGGAAATCGACGCGCAGGGCAAGTTGGTGCCCATGAGTGGCAAGGACGGGGCGTCGCTGGCGGAAGCAGCGGTGCTGGAGCGCTTGTCGGGGCGACGGGGCGAACTCGAGGCCTATGCTGAAGAGCTGGCGCTGCGCGCGTCGCTGGTGGATGCCGCGGAAAAGCGCCTGCAGGAGCGGCAGGGGGCATTGCAAGTGCTGGAAACGCAGATCGCCGGCCTGGTGGACAAGCGCGAGGAAATGGAAAGCGGCCAGTTCGCCGGGATCGTGGCCATGTATGAAACCATGAAGCCCAAGGACGCCGCCAACATCTTCAATTCGCTGGACATGAACGTGTTGCTGCGCGTGGCCAAGATCATGAGCCCGCGCAAGATGGCGCCGATCCTTGCCGCGATGGAGCCGGCACGGGCGCAGGAGCTGACCGTGCAGATGGCTGATCTGGCCGACCAGCCGGCAACGCAGATGAGCCCGGACAACCTGGCGGAGCTGCCCCAGATCGTCGGGCAATAGCGACAAGCACGAGGGGCGCGTAAGCGGGCGTTAAGCCGGGCACGCTAGGGTGGCGTTCGGTGTGTCGCCTGCGTGGGTTTTCGTTCTGCAAGCCAATCTTGCCGGAAATCGCGCGGCTGGGTGCGGTAGGCGGTTGGTGCAGAGCGCGACGGGGAAAAGCTGGGACAGGTTGCTGGGGGCGCTGTGGCTCGCCGGGATGCTTGTTGCCACGCCCGTGGCGGCGCAGGAGCAGGGTCAGCTGTTTGCGTCGGCCGACAAGGGCTTTGCCCGGCTGATGCTGAGCTTTCCGGGCCGCGAGGATCTGCCCCCCTATACGCTGCGGGTTGAAAACGGCGTGTTGTCGGTGGAATTCGGGGAGCCGGTGGCCCTGGTGCTGCCCGATGTGGGCACGACGCTGCCCGATTACCTCTCCATTGCGCGCCTTGATTCCAACGGGCGAGGCCTGCGGATCGGGCTGCGCTCAAGCTTCAACTTCAACCGCACCGAAGCGGGGGAGAAGCTGTTTATCGACCTGTTGCCGGCGGACTGGCGGGGCATGCCGCCGCCGTTGCCGCAGGAGGTGATCGACGAGCTGGCGGAGCGCGCCCGGCAGGAAGCGGTTGAGGCCGAGCAGAATCGCAAGGCGGAACAGGCGGCGGCACTTGGAGCCGAGGCCAGCGTCCGCATCGGCCGGAACCCCACGTTTTTGCGACTGCAGTTCGATTGGAACGTGCCCACAACGGGCCAATATCTGGTTGAAGGCGAGCAGGGGCTGATTGCCTTTGAATGGCCGGTGGCGGTGGACCTGCGCGACTTGCTGACCGACCTGCCGCCCGAGATCGTCAGGGCGGAAAATGTGGTGACGGCCGATGGCTCATCGGTGCGGCTGGTGCTGGCACAGGGCGTGACGCCGCGCTTTTACCAGAACTCGGACCGGCAATATGTGCTGGACGTGGATCTGACGGGGCAGGCACTGCCTAGCTTCGACCTGGACGCAGCAGCGGCGGAGCAGGCCCCCGGCCAAGCGCACGGCAAGGGCGCGGATGGGGGTGAAAACCGGCTTCCGGCCAATGCCACGCAGGTCGTGACGCCGTTTGCCAGCGTGCTCGGCTCCACCGTGCGGGTGGTGTTTCCGTTTGAGCAGGATACCCCGGCGGCCGTGTTCCGGCGCGGCGATACGGTGTGGCTGATGTTCGACACGGTGGCAGGCATTGCGGTGCCGGAGCACGCGCCCGAGCTCGACACCGTGGCCAAGCAGTTCAGCGTCATCACCGGTGGCGACACGCAGGTGGTGCAGATCGATCTGGCGCAGGACCGCCTGGCGACGCTGGGTTCGGAAGGCATGGCCTGGGTGCTGTCGCTGGGCGATATCGTTCTGACGCCCACCGAGCCCATGCAGCTATCGCGCCGGCGCGATCATGAAGGCGTGTTCGAGATGGTCGCCGATGTGGAGCGGCCTGCCCGGGTGCACGAGTTCCGCGACCCCCTGGTGGGCGACGCGCTCAAGGTGGTGACGGCTTATCCACCGGCACGCGGGGTGACGCGGCTGCTCGATTACGTGGAGTTCTCGGCGCTGCGCAGCGTGCACGGTCTGGTGGTCAAGCCCGAGGCGGCGGATCTGGATGTCAGCATCGAGGGTGATCAAGCGGTGATCTCGGTGCCCGACGGGTTGAGCGTTTCGAGCTATGACGGGCCGCGCGCACTCCTGGGGAGCGCCGACGGCGAGAGAAGCGGGCTGGTGGATCTTGTGGGGCTCGAGGAGCGCGGAGCGGATCAGTTCGCCGAGCGCCGACAGGCCTTGATGCGCGCCGCAGCGGAAGCCGAATCCAACCGGCGCGACGCAGCCCGGCTGGAACTGGCCCAGTTTTATGTGGCCAACCGGTTTGCCCATGAAGCGCTGGGCGTGCTGCATACCCTGCAAAGCGAGCTCCAATCGGAAGACCTGACGCACAAGCTGCGGATGACAGAGGCCATCGCCGCGACGGTGGCAACGCGGCCCCTGGATGCGCTGCAGGTGCTCAATGCGCCCCGGTTCAACGCCGATGTGGACGCCTTGTTCTGGCGCACCATCGCGCGGGCCGATCACGCCGACTACCAGGGCGCCCGCCAGGATGCCCTCGAGGCGCAGGGGGTGATGGACAGCTACCCGCAATGGGCCCGTAACAGGTTCCTGCTGGCAGGAATCCGCGCCGGCATCGAGGCGGGGGATCGGACACTGGCAGACCAGCTGCTGGACAAGGTCGCCTTTGCCGAGCTCAGTCCGGGGGAGGCCAGCGAATACAACCTGCTCGAGGCGCGGCTGGCCGAAGCCGAGGGGCAGGTGGATGAAGCGCTCGACGGCTATGGGCAGGTGATCGCCGCCGATATCCGGCCGACGCGGGCCGAAGCGGTTTACCGCACCCTGCTGTTGCTGGACGGCAAGGGCACGCTCCAGCTGGACAAGGCGACCAAAACGTTGGCCGCCGAAACGCTGATGTGGCGCGGCAACGCGCTGGAAGCGGACATGCAAAAGCTGCTGGCCGATCTTTATTTCCGCGAAGGCGAGTATCGCTCGGGCCTTGAAACGGTCAAGCAGGCGGTGGCCCATCATGGCGAGAGCCGGTCGATCAATGCCTTGCGTGACCGGGCGCAGCAAGTGTTCGAGGCCTTGTTCCTGGACGGGCAGGCGGACGAGCTGGGGCCGGTGGACGCGCTGGGGCTGTATTATGATTTCCGCGAGCTGACGCCCTCGGGCGTGCGGGGCGACGAGATGATCCGCAAGCTGGCGCGGCGGCTGGTGGGCGTGGACTTGCTGACGCAGGCGGCGGACCTGCTCAACTACCAGCTCGAAAAGCGGCTGAACGGGGTGGCCAGAACCCAGGTGGCGGCTGATCTCGCGGTGATCTACCTGGCCGACCGCAAGCCGCAGGAGGCCCTGCGGGTGCTGAACGCCACCCGCTTGCCCGATCTGCCGGCGAGCCTGGTGCGACAGCGGCGGCTGCTGGAAGCGCGCGCCATGATCGATGGCGGGCGCAATGAGCTGGCGCTGGAGTTGCTGAGCGACATGGACGGGCGCGAAGCGGCCTTGTTGCGCGTGGATGCGCAATGGCGCGCCAAGCGCTATGAGCAGGCCAGCCGCTTGCTGGAAGAGATGTATGGCGAGGCCGGTGTCAGCGAACCGCTGAGCCAGCCTGCGCGCATGAACCTGGTCAAGGCCGGGGTCGGCTATGTGCTGGCCGGGGACAATGCCGGGTTGTCGCGATTGCGCGAAAAGTTCGGCGAGCGCCTGTCCAAAACGCCGGAATGGCCGATGTTCGATTATGTGACCGGCCCGATCACGGCATCGAGCCTCGAGTTCAAGGCCGTCGCCAACCAGGTGGCGGCGCTGGATGGGTTGAACGCGTTCCTGGCGTCCTATCGTGAGTTTTATGGCCAGGACGGCGCCTTGACACCCGCCGAAGCCAGCAAGGCCGATGGGGACCTTGCCGCCGCGCAGTGACGGTCAACCGCTGACGAAGCTGCGCACCAGCGAGCCAGCCACCAGATACCAGCCATCCACCAGCACGAAAAAGATCAGCTTGAACGGCAGCGAGATCACGACCGGGGGCAGCATCATCATGCCCATGGACATCAGCACCGAAGCGACCACCATGTCGATGATCACGAAGGGCAGGAACAGGAGAAAGCCGATTTCGAACGCGCGGCGCAGTTCGGAGATCATGAAGGCGGGGATCAGCAGCTGGAGCGAGATTTGCTCGGGCTCGGCCGGTGGCTCGGCGTCCGTCAGGTCGTAGAATAGCTCCAGGTCACGATCGCGCACATTGGCACGCATGAATTCGTGAATGGGCGCGCTGCCCAACTGGAAAGCCTCGGCCGCTTCAATCTCGCCGGCAATCAGCGGGGCGACGCCGACGTCATAGGTTTGTTGCAGCGTCGGCGACATCACGAAGATGGTGAGAAACAAGGCAAGGGACACCATCACCGAATTGGGCGGCGCCGTTTGCAAGCCGATGGCGGTGCGCAGCAGCGAGAGCACCACGACAATGCGGGTGAAGCTGGTGACCATGACGAGAATGGATGGCGCCAGCGCCAGGACGGTGACGAGGCCGATCAGCTGGACCGCGCGCTCGGTCAGAGTGGCATCGTCGCCGAAATCGATGGACACGTCCTGCCCGAAAGCGAGAGCGGGCGTCAGCAGCACAAGGACGCTGACCAGCGCCAGCAACTTGGCCGGACGGAAGCCGCGCCGTTGCGCGCGTGGGTTATCGATCGCCTTTAGTTGTGCCGCCGACACTCTCCACGCTTTCCCTGCTGCCCGGTCCAGCGCCTTGTTTAGCTGAGTCGAGCGGGCTCGCGGTTGAATTGTCAGGGTTGTGCGGGGTCTCGGTTTCCGCCTTGCTGCCGGGCCGGAGCAGCCCGGTATGGCGCAGCGACACCGGCTTGGGCTGGGGCGCGGCACGGCCGAAATCGCGCAGGCGCTCGATGGCGGTTGGTGTGGAAGCCTGGGCGGTCGCGGGGGCAGGCGCGGCTACAGGGTGCACTGGCGGGGCGGGATGGGGTGGAGAGTGTGCTGGCGTGGCAGCATGAGCATGGGTCGGCTCGACCGGGGCCGCTGCGGCCGGACGGGCCCGGCGGGCCGCGACCATTGGGACGGGGCGACGGGTCGGGGCGGGAACGTCCTCGATGCGGATCGCCTGCTCGACCAGCACGTCCTGCGCCCCACCGGTGAGCACCAGGTGTTCGACGTTGTCGCGCCGGATCAGCAGCAATTGGCGGCGGCCATCGAGCTGCAGCGTTTCAACCACGGCAAGGCGCGGTCCGCGGCCGGCGCGCCCGGATTTACCTGCGGCTGCAAAGACCCATTTCAGGAGCCATACGCCAAGCACGATCAAAACCAGCACGACCCCAAGAGCAAACAGGGCGGTCAGAATCTGTCCACTGGAATCGCCCAGAACGCCGCTGATTAAACCCATGATCGATCCTCCAACGCAGCCGCCGCGCCGCCCACGGTAATTGTTGCCGAGCAGGCACCGCAATACCGCCGATTGCGAGGCCGAACGAGCAATGACGGCAATCAGATTAACGCGACGTTAACCATGCACCCGGCAAGAATTGCCCATCGCGTCCCACCACAAGGGTTTGCTGGCCATGGGCCTAATGGATCTGCCGGTTTTCACCGCCTTGACCGACAAGATGCGCTGGCATCAGGCGCGTCAAGGCCTGCTGGCCGAGAACGTTGCCAATGCGGAAACGCCGGGTTATCGCGGCCGGGACCTGGCGCAGTTCGAATTTGGCGCGCAGGGGCGGGCAGCATCGTCCGCCAGCATTGCCACCTTGGCGACGCAGCCGATGCATTTCAGCGTGTCGAGCAGCGGCGGCGAGGGGTTCGGCGCCCAGCGCATGGCCAGTTTCGAGATCACGCCGGAAGGCAATGGCGTGACGCTGGAAGACGAGATGATGAAGGTATCCACCAACCTCATGGACTACCAGGCCGCGACCTCGGTCTACCAGAAGAGCATCAAGATCATCCGCACTGCGCTGGGCAAGTCGGCTTAGGAGTTTGCCGTTCATGGATTTCAACGCGTCGCTGCGCATCGCCGCAACCGGCCTGCATGCCCAGACCGCCCGGATGCGGGTGATCGCCGAGAACCTCGCCAATGTCGATTCGGCTGGCAAGGCGCCGGGCGAGGAGCCGTATCGGCGCCGGGTACCCACCTTTGAAGCCAGCCTCGATGCGCAGACCGGGGCGCGGATCGTGGAGGTGGGCAAGCTCGCCTATGACATGAGCGAATTCACCAGCCGCTACGAACCGGGCCATCCCGCCGCCGACCCCAGCGGGTATGTGCAATATCCCAATGTGGACCCGCTGATCGAAAGCATGGATATGCGCGAAGCCCAGCGCACCTATGAAGCCAATCTCAACGTCGTTTCCGTGACGCGCCAGATGCTTGGGCGCACGCTCGACATCCTGCGCGGCTAACCGGTTTTTCCAGCAGGAAGTTTTTCATGGCCATTCCATTCAACGCCGCCACCGCCGCTTACGGCAATGCTTCGCGCCTGATCAACCAGGCCGCCAAGCCCGGAACGGACCTGCTGGCCAAGGGCAGCGGCGGACCCGATTTCGCGCAGCTGCTGGCGCAAAGCGTGCAGGGCGTGGTGGATGCCGGCAAGACCTCGGACCAGATGGCCATCGACATGGTCAACGGCAAAGCCAATCCGGTGGACATGGTGACAGCCATTTCGCAGACCGAAATTGCCATCGAAAGCATGGTGGCGGT
>JAQGKH010000186.1 GCA_028290225.1 Devosia sp.
AATGGCAAGGCGGGGCGCGGCATTGCCCCGATTGAAGCCTTGCGCAATGCCGGATTGCCCGTGGGTCTGGGCAGCGACGGGGCGATGAGCGGCAATACGCTGGATTTGATTGCCCAGTTCGCTCCAGTGTCGATGTTCGCCAAGCTGCTGGGCCAGTCGCGGCGGCCGCTGCCAGCACGCGATGTCGTGAGGATGGCGACCATTGAAGGGGCTCGGGTGCTTGGCCTCAATCTGCAGACGGGCTCGCTGGAGCCGGGCAAGCAGGCCGACCTGATCCGGGTCAGCCTCGACGCGCCGCGGCTGCACCCCATCTATGATCCTTATTCGGCACTGGTGTTCGCCGCCTTGCCGACCGATGTCACCGACAGCATGGTGGCTGGGCGCTGGTTGATGCGCAATCGGCTGGTGCAAACGCTGGAGCCGAAAAAGACGTTGCGCGATGCCCTGCAGATCGCCGAGGCGTTCAAGGCCCATATGACGCTGCTGGATGAGCAAAGGCCGTGAGCCAATCCCCTGCCAACCAACGCGTCATCATCGATACCGATCCTGGACTGGACGATGCAGTGGCGATCCTGTTCGCGCTCGCCTGCGGGCAGTTCGACATTGTCGGGCTGACCAGTGTTGCCGGCAATATCGGCATTGAGGCGAGCACGCGAAATAGCCTGCGCCTGCTGGCCGCCATGGGGCGGAGCGACATTCCAGTGATCACTGGCGCCGCCAAGCCGTTGCGGCGGGCTGGGGCGGAACTCGTCTCGATCCATGGCGAGGATGGGCTGGGTGGTCTTGCCTTGCCGCAACCGGACCGCGCTGCAGGCAGTGGCGCGGTGGCGTGGATGGCCGAGCAGCTCAATGCTGCCCCGGCCAAGAGCCTCGATATCCTGGCGCTCGGGCCGCTGACGAATCTGGCGCTGCTGGTGCAGGATCATCCTGGGGCCGCCACGCGGATCGGGCGGGTCATTGCCATGGGTGGCGCCGTGGATGAGCCGGGTAATATCGGCGCGCGGTCGGAGTATAACCTGGCCACCGATCCCGAGGCGGCCCGGATCGTGGTTACGGCCGGGCTTGATCTCACCCTGGTTCCGCTGGATGTGACCCGGCGCGTCCGGGTGGGGCCAGCGCAACTCGCAGCACTGCGCGGCACATTGGCGGGAAACCTTTGCGCCGAAATCATCGCGCTTTATTTCGGCAATGGCCGCGAAAGCCGGCCGCTGCACGATCCCTGCGTGATGCTTTTGGCGCTCGCGCCAGAGCTGTTCGGCGTTGACCAGATGGCCTTGCAAGTGGATGCGGGCGATGGTCCCGAGGCTGGGGCGCTGGAGCGCGCCGAGGGCGCTCCACCCACCAAAGTTGCCATGCGGGTCGATGCGCCCGGGGCCATCGCGCTTCTTGCCCAAGGGTTGCGGGGCTAGCGCAGTTCCTGGCGCACCAGCGTGCTCCAGAACCGGGCGCCGGTTTCAATGGCCTCGTCGTTGAAGTCATAGCGGCTGTTGTGATGAAGGGCGCCATCCACCGCCGGCCCGTTGCCCAGCCACACATAGGCGCCGGGCACTTCCGCACTGAAAAAGGCGAAATCGTCGCCAGCGGTGGACGGGGGGAAGTTAGTTACCACCGCCCGGCCGGTGGCAAGCTGGGCGGCAGCCAGCGCCCGACGGGTTGCATCGGCATCATTGATCACCGGCGGGATGCGGCGCAGAAAGCTGTAGTCGACTTCGATGCCGAACAGCCCCGCCGTGCCCCTGGCAAGCCGGCCGATTTCGCTTTCGAGCTGCTCGCGGACCTCGGGGCTGTAGGCGCGCGCGGTTCCGCCAATGCGCACCTGGTCGGGAATAACATTGAGGGCACGGAAGTCGCCGCCCTGGATGGCGCAGGCGCTGACCACCGCGGGCTGTAGCGGATCAACCAGGCGGGCGATGATGGTGTGGAGGGCCACAAGGAAATGGCCGGCGGCCGTGACCGCATCGCGGCCCAGATGCGGTTTGGCGCCGTGGGTGCCCACGCCCTTGAAGGTAACCTCCCAGCTGTCGGACGAGGCCAGTTGCGGGCCGGCGACGACCGCCATTTCGTCGGGAGCAAGCCCCGGCATATTGTGGAGGCCATAAACGGCGTCCACCGGAAAGCGGGCGAAAAAGCCGTCTTCGATCATGGCCCTGGCGCCGCCACGCCCTTCCTCGGCGGGCTGGAAAACGAAGTGCACCGTGCCGGAAAAGTTGCGTTCACGAGCGAGATGGCGGGCCGCGGCCAGCAGCATCACCGTATGCCCATCATGGCCACAGGCATGCATGGTGTTGGCGGTCCGGGACCTGTAGTCGCGCTCTGCCAATTCGGGCATGGCGAGTGCGTCCATATCGGCCCGCAGGGCGATCGAGCGGGGGCCATCACCCACCCGCAAGGTGCCGACCACGCCGGTCTTGCCCAAGCCGCGATGCACCTCGATGCCGGCCTGCGCGAGCAGATCGGCGATGATCTGGCTGGTGCGGTGTTCCTCAAAGCCCAGTTCGGGATTGGCATGCAGATCGCGCCGCAGGGCCACCATGTGCACGAGCTCGAAGGGATCATTGCTCTTGGGTTGCATCAAAGGCCCGCTCTTGAAACACTGGCCCAAAACATCGGCCGGCTGTCCGGCCCCCGCAAGAGAAACCTCAGCTTGACCATCGAACCGCACAGCTTTTGGCAGCAGATCGTGCCGCCTGGCACTCACGACAGCAACCCGGCAGAAGGCTTTCGCGACGGCTACCCGGCCGAACTGGGTGACGGGCAGCAATTGTTGCTGCCGATTCGCGTATTGCCCGGGGACGGCACCAGGGCCGTGGCGTCCTTGATCATCAACCAGGCCAGCTTTGCCGTGGAAGACGTCTTGGCGGAGCAGCTGGCCCGATTACTGGCTCCGTTCGGCCCTCAGGTGGTGATCGGGGTACCTACGCTGGGCTTGCCGTTGGCCAATAATGTGGCGCGCCGCCTCGGTCATTCGCGCATGGTGGCGCTGGGGACATCGCGCAAGTTCTGGTACGAGGAGGCGCTGTCAGAGCCGATCAGTTCGATTACCAGCCCGGGTGCGGGCAAGACGATGTTCGTCGATCCGCGCATGCTGCCGCTCCTGGAGGGCAAGCGCGTCGCTGTGATCGACGATGTCATCAGTTCGGGCACTTCCATGGCAGCGGTGCTGCGCCTGCTCGGCAAGGCCGGTATTGAGCCAGTGGTCATTGGGGCGGCGATGCTGCAAGGCACGGCCTGGCAGGAGTGCCTGGCTGACTGGGCGGGCCGGATCGTGGCCCCGCTGGGCTCGCCCTTGCTGGAAAGACTTGGCGCGGAGCGCTGGCGGGCAGCGGGGAGCGCCCTCGACTAGGCAAAAAAGAAAGCACCCCTTGCCTGGGGTGCTTTGCTCAGACCGTCGGGGGCTTGCAGCCTGCCAAGTCAGGCCGCCTTGGCTTCCTCGGGCTGGTCGGTGCGATCCATGGCGCGCATGTAAAGATCGAGCAGGGTTTCGTGCTCGTCGCGTTCGTCCTGGTCCTGCTTGCGCAGCTTGACGATTTCCCGGATGACCTTGACGTCGAAACCTTCGCCCTTGGCTTCGGCAAAGATTTCCTTCTTGCCTTCGTTGAGATCGGCGATTTCGCCTTCGATCTGCTCGATGCGTTCCACAAAAGAACGGATCCGCTCACCTGCAATGCCAGCGTCGCTCATGGTGCCTCCTGGGTGGTAATGAGGTCGGCACTATTCGGCGTTCCGGGTTGACGGAAGGTAAACCATAACGGGTTGTGGGTAGATCTTTTGGGGGAACGCGCCTGG
>JAQGKH010000128.1 GCA_028290225.1 Devosia sp.
AGCCGCTTCGCACTCGGACCAGATAAAGGCGCCGGCGGCGCCAAGGGCATAGGCCGTGGTCGGCACGATCCAGCGCCGCGTACCGTCTTCAACCACCAACCATACGAGCTCGCAGAAATTCACCGCCACGTCCTTTTCGCCCACGCCCAGAAAGCCCCCGACGCCAATCACCACGGCGGAAATGCCCTCGCCTGAGGTCACCACCATGTCCTTGATGGTGCCGATCTGCTCGGCTTCCGGCTCGGGCCCGGCATAAACGGTTTCACCCAGCAGTACCGTCACCAGAATGTCTTCGCCCCCCGAGGTATAGCCCTGGGACAGAACAGTGGGCGGGGTGAGGCCGCTTTGTTCGAGCTGGCTGGGTTGCCCCGTTCCCGAAGGGGGAGCGGCGTTCTGCGCCAAAGCGGGAGCCGCCAGCAGCAGCACAACACTTGAAACCAAAGTCAGGGGGCGGAACATGGCAGTCTCCCGGGTTCAGGCAAAAAGAAAGGGCCGACCCGAAGGCCGGCCCAACAGCGGTAATCCGCGAAGGGATTAGTTGGTTGCGGGAGCCGGGGTCATGGCGCCACCGGCAGCTGGGGCCATGGCATCGCCTTCCGCAGGCTCCGCGGCATCGCCTTCATCGGCCGGCTCGTCTTCTTCCCAGACGAATTCGGGAGCAGCGTTCAAAGCGTCAGCCGTGGTGGGGACAACCCAGCGCTCGGTGTTGTCGGCAGCGATCACGAATTCCAGCGAGTCGAAGGGAACGGCCACGGACTTCTCACCGATCCCGAGGAAGCCGCCAACACCGATCACGACGCCGGTGATCTGGCCTTCCTGGTTGAAGATGATGTCGGTGATGTCGCCGATTTCCTCGGCATCATCGCCAGCCGACGAATACACGGCCTGGTCGATCAGCTCGGAACCCAGATTGTCGCTATCAACGGCAGTGTAGCCAGCCGACATTTCAAAGGTGGGGGCAGGAGCCGCGCCGGGAGCAGCTTCAACAGGAGCCGGCGCCTCAGTGGTCGGAGCAGGGGCCGTTGGTGCGGCTTCAGCGGGCGCCGGCGTTGCGGCGCCAGCAGGTGCCGTTTCGGTGTTTGCCGGTGCGTCGGTGCTTTGGACCGGAGTCGCGTCCTGTGCGATGGCGCCTGCGGACATCAGGGCTGCAATTGCCGTAGTGGCCAAAAGGGTGCGGATCATTATAGGCTCCATGGGTTCATTGTTGTTTTGAACAGGCCGCGCGGTGTGAAACTTGCAGGTGAAACACCGTGCGGCCGTTGATGCTGTGGTAACGCCGCTGTGTGGGAGTCGTTCCGCCACGCTTGCCGACAATGCGTGCTCAGCGGCGTGCGGGCAGCAGAGAATGGGCCCTGCAGGCAGAGGACTGCCATTGGCGCTGGCGGGTGCGCGCGTTCATGGTTCAAGAGCGGCTAGCGAGGGCCAGCCCGGCCGGCCGGGATACAGCGCTGGCTAGCCCACCAGCTTGGCGGTGTCGCGGTCGTAATTGCGCATGGCGCGATGGGGCATGCCGCCGTCCATGAACTCGGGCCCGAAGGCGGCAAAGCCGAGCTTTTCGTACAAGCCCAGTTTGTCGGACTGGGCGGTGAGATAAAGGCGATGCTGCCCGGCTGCCGCGGCATGTTGAGTGGCCTGGGCGATCATGGCCCGGGCAATGCCCTTGCCGCGCCAGTGCTGGCGCACCGCGACCCGGCCGATCTTGGTGTGCTCGGGCAGGGCAATCAGGCGCAGAGTGCCAACGACTTCACCTTCCGCCACGGCGACGAAATGGGTGCAAGTCAGGTCATAATCATCATGCTCCTCGGCTTCGGGCACCTTCTGCTCCCAAACGAAGACTTCGCGGCGCAGCGCAAAGGCGGCGTTGCACAGGGTGGAGAAGACCGGGACCGGCAGGATAATGAAGGAGGCTGGCATGGCGCCCCCTTAGCCTATGATGGAGCCGATGTGAACCGCCTCACTGAGCGCCGGCCCAGCGGCCATGCACCAGATCGTGCACGAAGCTCAGCTTTTCGATAACCTTGGGGGTGAGGATGAAGGGGTAGGCATCGGTGTGGCCCATGGCGCGGTTGAGGTTGTTGAGCAGCAGCGCCAGCGGTACCCAGTTGTCGGCGATACTGGAAAACTCCTGCTGCACATAGGGGTTGAAATCGACCTCGACCTCGAGGCTCTTGTCTTCGGTCTTGGGGCGGGCGCGCACGCCAAAGGCGGCGGCCATCTCCACAGTATCGATGATGTGGAGATAATGCGCCCAGGTTTCGGCGAAGTCTTCCCAGGCATGGGCGGTGGCATAGGCGCTGATATGGGTTTGCGGCCAGCCAAGGGGCGCGCCATTGGCGTAGTAGTTTTGCAGCGCCGCACCATAATCGGCGCGATCATCACCAAAAAGGGCGCGGAAAGGCTCGAGCGCCGGGGCGTTGTCGACCAGGAGGTCCCAGTAGTGGTGGCCGATCTCGTGACGGAAATGGCCCAGCAGGGTGCGATAAGGCTCGCCCATCCGGGTGCGGCGTGCTTCCCGCTCGGCGTCATCGGCCTCCACCAGCGCGATGGTGATGATGCCGTTCTCGTGGCCGGTCATGACGGGGGCGGGGCTATTGGGCTCATCGGCGAGGAAGCGGAAGGCGAGGCCATGATCGGGGTTTTCACTGCGGGTTTGCAGCGGCAGGCGGAGCTGGAGCAGGGAATACATCAGGCGCTTCTTGGCCAACTCGATGGTTTGCCAACGCGACAGGTTCACCGGATCCTCGATGGGCGGGATGGTTTCGTTGTGGCGGCAGGCGGCGCAGAACACGTCGCCGCCGGGCTCGGCCTCGATCAGCCAATTGCAGGCGCCGTGCTGGGCATTGGCACAGAACACATAGGGCTGCTCGGGAAAGGCTGGAGAGGTCCAGTTGCCGTCACTGCTTTGAACAAGCGAAACCAGGGCGTTCTTGTCGGGGATGTAGCCGAGCTGGTGACCACACACTTCGCAGACGGCGTTTTCGAAATAGATCGTGTTGCCGCAATGGTCGCAGTTGAACAGCTTCATGGTGGGCCCCGGAGAATGCGAGGGCTTCAATGATCTATCGAACAGCGGGTTCCACGCGCCTATACCGGTGGTAATTGGCCTCCAGAGCCCGGTCAAACGCTGCCGATGGTCTTGAGGCGGATGCGGGGATGAACTTCGTTCTGGCTCATGACGACGGTTTGGGGCCGGAAGCGCTCGATGATGGAGCGCACATGCGGGCGAATGCCGGGGGAGGTGATCAGCACGGGCAATTCGCCCTGCTGGGCGGCCCGTTCAAAGGCGGTTTGCACCGAGCCGATGAACTGCTGAAGGCGCGAG
>JAQGKH010000139.1 GCA_028290225.1 Devosia sp.
GTGATCGAGGGTGACGAGGTGCTCGCGCCATAGCCCGTCGATTGACTGCAGGAGGATGGATTTTTCCACCTGCCGCATCACGGTGGGTTTTGGCGTGCCTGCCGCTTCCATGGCTTCGAGCGTGCGGCGCTCCTTGCTCGCCACGAACTCGTCGGCAGCGGCTATCTGGCGCTCGGTGACGGTTTCGGCATCTATGCCTTCTTCCTCGGCCCCGGCAGCAATCGGTGCTTCGATATTGAGATAGGTCTTGGCGGCTGCGGTCAGCTGCTCGACATTCCACTGCTCGGGATAGGAGCGCGCCGGAATGGCCTTGGCCACAATGGCTTCCACCACATCGTGGCGCATGTCGCGCACGGTGTCGCTGACATCCTCGGCATCCATCATTTCCAGACGCTGCTCGAAGATCACCTTGCGCTGATCATTCATCACGTCGTCATATTTGAGGATGTTCTTGCGGATATCGAAGTTGCGCGCCTCGACCTTGCCCTGGGCGCGTTCGATGGCCTTGGTGACCCAGGGATGGGTGATCGATTCGCCCTGTTCGAGCCCGAGCTTGCCCAGCATGGAATCCATGGAATCCACCGGGAAAATCCGCATCAGATCGTCCTGCAGGCTCAGGAAGAACGCGGAATGGCCGGGATCG
The DNA here is from genome assembly GCA_028290225.1 of Devosia sp. GTDB lineage: Bacteria > Pseudomonadota > Alphaproteobacteria > Rhizobiales > Devosiaceae > Devosia. Next base: position 644 of record JAQGKH010000139.1, read on the forward strand.
CCCTGACGGCCGGAACGACCGCGCAGCTGGTTGTCGATGCGCCGCGATTCGTGCCGCTCGGTGCCGATCACCATCAAACCGCCCGCCGCGATGGCCTTGGCCTTGTCCTGGGCGATCCTGGCCTTGATCTCGGCGATCTTGGCGTCGCGCTCGGCGCCCTCGAGACCAACCGCTTCCTTTTCGATGCGCATGTCGAGATTGCCGCCAAGCTGGATGTCGGTGCCGCGACCCGCCATGTTGGTGGCGATGGTGATGGCCCCGGGCATGCCGGCATCGGCCACGATCTGGGCTTCCTGCTCGTGGTGGCGCGCATTGAGCACGTTCATCGAGCCGACATTCTTGTTGCGCAGCAGCTCGGCCAGCATTTCCGATTTCTCGATCGAGGTGGTGCCCACCAGCACGGGCTGGCCGCGCTCCTGGCACTGCTTGATCATGTCGGCGATGGCATCGAACTTTTCGGCGGCGGTGCGATAGATCGCATCTTCGTCGTCCTGGCGCTGCACCGGCAAATTGGTGGGCACGGTGACCACGTCGAGCTTGTAGATATCGGCAAATTCCTCGGCCTCGGTGGAAGCCGTGCCGGTCATGCCGGCGAGTTTTTCATAAAGGCGGAAATAGTTCTGGAAGGTGATCGAGGCCAGCGTCTGGTTTTCCGGCTGGATCTTGACGTGTTCCTTGGCTTCCAGTGCCTGGTGCAGGCCTTCCGAATAACGGCGGCCTGGCATCATGCGACCCGAGAACTCGTCGATGATGACGACTTCATCGTTGCGCACGATATAGTCCTTGTCCTTGCGGAACAGCTTGTGGGCGCGCAGGGCCGAATTGGCGTGGTGCACGAGGGCGACGTTTTCCACGTCATACAGGGATTCGGACTTGAGCAACCCGACTTCCGCCAGCCGTGCCTCGAGCTTTTCGATGCCCGCATCGGTGAAGGTGGCGGCGCGCTGCTTTTCGTCGAGCTCGAAATCGTCCTCGCCGATCAGCTCCATCATCTCGTCGATCTGGACATAAAGATTGGAGCGGTCTTCGGAAGGACCCGAGATAATGAGGGGCGTGCGCGCCTCATCGATCAGGATGGAGTCCACTTCGTCGACGATCGCATAGGCATGGCCGCGCTGCACCATCTGGGCGCGCGTATATTTCATGTTGTCGCGCAGATAATCGAAGCCGAATTCGTTGTTGGTGCCATAGGTGATGTCGGCGGCATAGGCGGCCTTGCGCTCGGCATCGGTCAGGCCATGCACGATGATGCCATAGCTGAGACCAAGGAAATTGTAGATCTGGCCCATCCAGGCGGCGTCGCGGCGGGCCAGGTAATCGTTGACCGTGACCACATGGACGCCCTTGCCCGTGAGGGCATTGAGGTAAACGGCAAGCGTTGCCACCAGCGTCTTGCCTTCACCGGTGCGCATTTCGGCAATGGAGCGGTCATTGAGCACCATGCCGCCGATCAGTTGCACATCGAAGTGGCGCATGCCCAGCACGCGCTTACTGGCTTCGCGCACGGTGGCAAAGGCCGGAACGATCAGATCATCGAGATCGGCGCCGTTGGCTATTTGCGTCTTGAACTCGGCGGTGCGGGCGCGCAGCGCATCATCGGTCAGCGCCGCGAGTTCGGGCTCCAGCGCATTGATGGCCGCGACATTGGGATGGAACCGCTTCACATGCCGATCGGACGCGGTACCGAAAAGCCGCCGGGCCAGCGCAGCAAGAGCCATCTAAAACGTCCTTTGTTTGATCACCGTGGCGCGGAGAGCCTTCGCGGTCCACGCAGGGGCAAAAAGTGTTTCTTTTTGCCGCCAAAGCACGATGTGGGACCATCTGATCCCGGGGGTTTCGCGCATGCGCCATCGGCCATTCTGGCCACCGGCGGCACGCCGTAAAAGCGGGTGAGATGTAAGAGCGCCCCCTTGCCTTGTCAACGTCGGCAAAATCGGCCACACCTGCCCCCGGCCCGCCATTTGCGGGCTTTTCGAGCCTTCACCATCCGCGGCTCATCAAACGCGGACGGCACATTTTGGCCGTGAAGCCGTGAGAGGCAGGCGCCAGCCTGATCCAGGCGCCCCATTGCCGACCACCAACGAGCCATGCGCAAGGCATGCGCCGGTCAAGGAGAACCCCTATGCTGTTTTCATCCAAGCGCCTCGCGCGCACCGTCAGCGCCCTGGCGCTGGTTCTGGCCGCCGGCCTGCCTGTGGTGGCGCAGGACGCCGCGCCTGCAGCGCCTGTCGCCGAAGCCGCGCCTGCCGCTGAAGCCCCGGCCGCGACCCCTGAAACGGTTGTCGCCACCGTGGGCGAGGACACCATCACCGAAGCCGATCTGAGCTTTGCCGCCGAAGACCTGACCCAGGAACTGGGCCAGATGCCCGCCGAGCAGCGCAAGGCTTTCCTGCTGCGCGTGCTGATTGACATGAAAGTGATGGCCGGCGCCGCCAAGGAAGCGGGCATGGACACCACGCCCTTGTTCCAGCAGCGCCTGGCCTATCTCGAAGAGCGCGCCCTGCGCCGGGCATATTTCGCCGATGTGATCGCCGGTGCAGTGACCGAGGACGCGGTGCGGGCCGAATACGACAAGTACACCGCCGAATTCCAGCCGGCCGACGAAATTCATGCCAGCCATATCCTGGTCGAGAACGAGGACGAGGCCAAGGCGATCAAGGCCGAGCTCGATGGCGGCGCCGATTTTGCTGCTATCGCCAAGGAAAAATCGATCGATCCGGGCGCGGCCAATGGCGGCGACCTCGGCTTTTTCAGCGCCGGCATGATGGTGCCGCAGTTTGAAGAAGCAGCCTTTGCCCTGACCGAGCCGGGCCAGGTGTCCGATCCCGTGCAGTCCCAGTTCGGCTGGCATATCATCCGCCTCGAGGAAAAGCGCCAGTCGAGCCCCGCGCCCATCGAGCAGGTCGCCGGGCAGTTGCAGCAGCAGCTGCTGATGAGCGCCTTCGATGATGCCGTGGCCAAGCTGATGGCAGGCGTCGAGATCGACATTCCCGATGCCGCCCTGGCGGCCGCCGTGGAAGCCCAGACCGACCCGGCTGAAGCGACCGCCCCCGGCGAGGCCGCACCCGCCGAGGCCGCACCGGCCGATGCCGCACCGGCTGACGCCGCACCCGCCGCGCAGTAAGCCCTTCCGGTGCGGGGGCGAGCCGTCCCCGCACCATCCCGCCGGCACCAGATCGGGAAAAACCCGCCCCAGGCGCCAGCGCCGGTCCCGCCCCGTCTTGCGGTTGCTCCGGGTTTGGGGCACATCCCTGCCATATCCCTTGCAACAAGGCTTTTCTGGCATGGCCATCCCGGTTTCCCCGCTTGCTCCCACCACCTATCCGGACCTGCCCCCGATCGCCGGGGTGCGCTTTGCCACGGCCGAAGCCGGCATCAAGTACAAGAACCGCACCGATGTGCTGCTGATGGCCTTTGATCCCGGCACCACCGCGGCCGGCGTGGTCACCCGCTCGCTGTGCTCTTCGGCGGCCGTGGATTGGTGCAAGGCCAACCTGCCCGGCGGGACGGCGCGGGGCCTCGTGGTCAATTCGGGCAATGCCAATGCCTTCACCGGCGCCAAGGGCCGCGACAGCGTGGCGCTGACCGCCGATTATGCGGCCAAGGCACTGGGCTGCGCCCCCGGCGAGATTTTCCTCGCCTCTACCGGCGTCATCGGCGAACCGCTCGATGCGGGCAAGTTCGCTGGTGTGCTCGACACCATGGCGACGCGGCTGGGCGACAGCCCCTGGATGGACCCCGCCCGGGCCATCATGACCACCGACACCTTTCCCAAGCTTGCGGGCGCGATCTGCGATTTCGACGGCGTCGAGGTCAAGATCAACGGCATCGCCAAGGGCTCGGGCATGATCGCGCCCGATATGGCCACCATGCTCAGCTTTGTGGTCACCGACATGCCCATCGCCGCTCCGGTGCTGCAGGCGCTGCTGAACCAGCATGTGCGCACGAGCTTCAACGCCATCACCGTGGACAGCGATACCTCCACCTCCGATACCTTGCTGGTGTTTGCCACCGGCAAGGCCGGAGTTGAGCCGATCGAGAGCCTCGATGATCCCCGCGCCGCCATTTTCGGCGAAGCGCTGCGGGATGTCCTGTTCGACCTCGCCATCCAGGTGGTGCGCGACGGCGAAGGGGCGACCAAGCAGGTCAGCGTGCATGTTGAGGGTGCCACCAGCGACGCCAGTGCCTTCCGCATCGCCAAGGCCATCGCCGATTCGCCCCTGGTCAAGACAGCCATTGCCGGCGAAGACGCCAATTGGGGCCGCGTGGTGATGGCGGTAGGCAAAGCGGGCGAGCCGGCCGATCGCGACAAGCTCTCCATCCGCTTCGGAGACCTGCTGGTCGCCCAGGCCGGCGAGCGCGCCGCGGTTTATGATGAAGCCGCGACCTCGGCCTATATGAAGGGCCAGGAGCTGGAAGTGAGCGTGGATATCGGCCTCGGCACCGGTCGCGCCACGGTTTACACCTGCGACCTGACCCATGGCTATATCGACATCAACGGCTCCTATCGGAGCTGAAGTCGGCCCGGGAACCAGTGGAAACGGCCATGCCACTGCCCAGCATTGAAGCCTTCGAGCGGGCAGGCCTTCTGGCCTGGCCCGGCCTCTCGGTGCAATGGGATGGCGCGTGGGTGCGCCGCGCCGCCGGCGGCTACACCAAGCGGGCCAATTCGCTGCAATGCCTGGATCCCGCCGACGGAGAACGCGCGGCGGCGCGGTTGGGCGAGGCCTGCGCCTGGATGCTTGCGCAGGGCATCGCGCCGGTGGTGCGCACCACCCCGCTGCAAAGCCCGGAACTGACCGGGGTGCTGGACCATCAAGGCTGGGGCGAGATCGATCCGAGCCACCTTTACGCCATGCCCCTGGCAGCCGCCGAACCGGCTGGAGAGGGCCAGTGCCTCCCCATCCTCGACCCGGCCTTCTTACGCGCCCAGCAGCTGTTGCAGGGCTATGACGACGCCACGCTGGCCAGCCTGCGGGCGCTGCTCACGGCCATGGCGGTACCGGCCTGCGGCGTGGTGCTGTATCGCGACGGCCGGCCGGCGGCTTCGGGGCTGATGGCCCTTGCCGATGGCATCTGCATCACGGGCAATGTCGTCACCGACCCCGCCCATCGGCGCCAGGGCCTGGCCGGCGCCATGATGCGCCGGGGACTCGCCTGGGCCCGGGAGCATGGGGCAGCCTTCGCCGCGCTCAATGTGCAGGCCGACAATGGGGCCGCCAAGGCGCTTTACCGCGCCCTTGGCTACCAGCACCAGTATGACTACTGCTATCGCATTGCACCCGGAGAGCCCTTGTGAGCGCTTACCCCCTCCTCCTCGTTGTCGCCTGCGCCCTTGTGGATGCCGATCGGCGGGTGCTGATCGCCCAGCGACCGCAGGGCAAGTCGCTTGCCGGCTTGTGGGAATTTCCCGGCGGCAAGCTGGAAGCGGGCGAATCCCCTGAAGCAGCCCTGATCCGCGAACTGGACGAGGAACTTGGGATCTCAACCAAAAGGGCGTGCCTTGCCCCGCTTAGTTTTGCGAGCCACGCTTACGAAAATTTTCACCTGTTGATGCCACTCTATGTGTGCCGGAAGTGGCAAGGTCAGCCGCAGGCTCGGGAGCACGCCGCCCTTAAATGGGTGCGGCCCCAGGCGCTGCGCGACTATC
>JAQGKH010000214.1 GCA_028290225.1 Devosia sp.
TGCAGCGCAGCTCGGGCCAGCCATGAGCCTGACTATTCGACCTGCAGTGGCGGGGGACGAGACCATTGTGCTCGGCTTTATCCGGGCGCTGGCGCACTACGAGAAGCTCGAGCATGAGGTGGTGGCAAATCCGGGCGATATCACGCGCGACCTGTTTGGCCCCGATCCCCGGGTGTTCTGCGACATTGCCGAATGGGACGGAGCGCCGGTGGGGTTTGCGATCTGGTTTTATACCTATTCCACATTCCAGGGGCGGCACGGCATCTGGCTGGAGGATTTGTTTGTGGATCCGGCACTGCGTGGCAAGGGGATCGGCAAGGCGCTGCTGCGGCAGCTGGCCAGCCGTTGCGTCGCTGAAGGGCTTGGGCGCCTGGAATGGTGGGTGCTCGACTGGAACCAGCCATCCATCGAGTTCTACCAGGCACAGGGCGGGGTGTTGCAGGACGAGTGGACCCGCGTACGGGTGGATGGGCCGGCACTCCGGGAACTGGGGCAATCATGAGCGCTGCCATTGCAATGATCGCGGCGGTGGCGCGCAACGGGGTGATCGGGAGCGCGCAAAGCATTCCGTGGCGCATTCCTTCGGACTTCGCCTTTTTCAAGCGCACCACCATGGGCAAGCCGATGATCATGGGACGCAAACAGTTCGAGACCGTCGGCAAGCCGCTTCCCGGACGCACCAATATCGTGGTGACGCGGCAGGCGGGGTTTGCGCCGGCCGGTGTCCTGGTGGTTTCTTCGCTGGCAGCGGCGCTGGCGCAGGCGCAGCGGATTGCCGAAGGTGATGGCGCTGGCGGGATTACGGATGTTGGGGGCGCCGCTGAAATCGCGAGCGCCAGGGGCTCCGCTGAAATCATGGTGATCGGGGGCGGGGAAATTTATCGGCAGCTGATGGATCGCGCCGATCGGCTTTATATCAGCCATGTGGAGCTGGCGCCCGAGGGGGATGTGCTGTTTCCCGCCATCGATCCGGCGATCTGGCGCGTGGTGGACGAGCCCGCTATCGAGCCATCGCCCAAGGACGAAGCTGCGTACCGCGTCAAAGTGTACGAGCGACGTTAAGGTCGCGGCTCATTGATCGCGCCTTGGTGCTTGCCTATATAGGTCGGCAAGCAAACGGAAATAGTCGAAAGGGACGCGATGCCGTGGGAGAGTAACGGAGGCGGGGGTGGCCGCAATAATAATGGCGGCCCATGGGGACAAGCCCCCGGCGGCGGTGGTGCTGGTGGCGGCGGTCCGCGCCGGCCGGGCAACACGCCGAACCTTGAAGATATTCTTAACCGCGGGCGCGATCGCTTCCAGGGTGGATTGCCTGGTGGGCGCTGGGCGCTTATCGGCGGCGCCGTGGTGCTGGTCGGGTTCTGGGCGCTGAACTCGATCTATACGGTCGATCCCCAGGAAGTGGGCGTGGAGCTGCAGTTTGGCGCGCCCAAGCCGGAACTCTCCAATCCGGGCCTGCATTTTCACTTCTGGCCCGTGGAAACAGTTGAACGAGTCACCGTAACTGAAAACCAGACCAGCATCGGCAGCGCCAATGGCGCCGGCGCCCGGACCGGCGACGATGACGGGCTGATGCTTTCGGGTGACCAGAACATCGTGGATGTGCGGTTTTCCGTGCTGTGGTCGGTCGCGAACCCGATCGATTACCTGTTCAATGTGCGCGACCCTGAAGACATGGTGCGCAATGCCGGCGAAAGCGCGATGCGCGAAGTGGTCGGACGGCGTCCAGCCCAGGATATTTTCCGCGATGATCGCGCGGGGATCGCCATTGAAGTGCAGGAAATCACCCAGACCATTCTCGATAGCTATGGCATTGGCGTGCGCGTCAGCCAGATCTCGATCGAGAACGCGGCGCCGCCGGCCGAAGTGGCCGATGCCTTCAACGAAGTGCAGCGCGCCGAGCAGGACGAGGACCGCCTGCAGGAAGAAGCCCGCTCCTATGCCAATACGCTGCTGGGCGATGCCCGCGGCCGAGCGGCGGCGTTGCGCGAAGATGCAGCCGCCTATACCAACCGCGTGGTGCAGGAAGCCACCGGTGAGGCGCAGCGCTTCAACGCGGTTTATGCCGAATATGTCAACGCGCCCGAAGTGACACGCAAGCGCTTGTTCCTCGAGACAATGGAAGAGGTGCTGGGCGGGTCCGAAAAGGTGCTGATGGAAACCGGCGCCGGCGGGCAGGGAGTCGTGCCTTATCTGCCGCTGCCCGAGTTAGGGTCTCGCGGCGCGGCACCAACCACGACGACGCCAACCACGCCGAGCGGGAACTAAGCCATGCAAAATCGTTTGATTGCCATCGGCGTAGCCGTCGTCATCGCGCTCTATGTGTTGTTTTCCTCGATCTATGTGGTCAACGAGCGTGACCAGGCCATTGTGATGCGCTTTGGCCAGATCACCAATATCCGTACGGACCCGGGTATCTATTTCAAGATCCCGACCGACATCGTGGACAGCGTGCAGATCATCGAGGATCGGCTGCTGCGCCAGGATATCGCTGATATGACCGTGCAGGTTTCGGGCGGCGCCTTTTATGAGGTGGACGCATTCCTGACCTATCGCATCACTGACCCGCGGCTGTTCCGTGAACGCGCATTGGGGCAGCTGCAGCTCGCGGAAAGCCGGATCGCGACCCGGTTCGACGCGGCGTTGCGCCAGGTTTATGGCTTGCGCGAATTCAACGCGGCGCTGTCCGAGCAACGGCCGCAGATGATGCGCGAAGCACGTGACCTGATCCGCCCCGATATGGCGGAACTGGGGATCGAAGTGGTGGATGTGCGCATCCTGCGCACCGACCTGGCGGCCGAGGTGTCCGAGCGGACCTATGAGCGGATGCGGGCCGAGCGCCTGGCGGAAGCGGCCTTGCTGCGGGCCCGCGGGCAGGAGCAGGCGCAATCGCTGCGGGCTATCGCCGATCGTCAGGCGGTAGAGATCGTGGCGGCGGCAACACGCGATGCGGAAATCATCCGCGGTACGGGCGACGCCGACCGGAACCGGATCTTTGCGGCTGCTTATGGCCAGGATCCGGAATTCTTCGAGTTCTATCGCTCGATGCAGTCCTACCGGACGGCGCTGACCAACACCGGCACCACCATGGTGCTGTCGCCCGAGTCGGAGTTCTTCCGGTATTTCGGCTCCAGCGGGGAATTGCCACCGGCCAATCCCAACCTGGCCCCGCCGCTTGCACCGGCGCCCGCTCCCGCCTTGCCGACCAGCGATGAACCCGCCCTGGACGGGCTGGGGATCGAGGATGCGAGCACGCCAAGCCTGACGCTGGATGATGGCTCGCAGCTTTCGCCCACAGTGGGCACCGAGGTGCCGCCGCCGGTGGAAGAAGGAACGGAAGCGCCTGCAGCAACGCAGGGCAACGACGCCGTGCCCAATGGCGCGGACGCGCCGCCAGCAGGGGCGCCCGCCCCCGAGGCGCCTACCGCCGTTCCGGCCGAGACCTCGACGCCGTAATCCGCACGATAGTGTTCAAATAAAAACCCCCGCTTTGGCGGGGGTTTTGTTTTGCCTTGGCGTGTAGGGCCGGCCGGCTAGCGGACGATGTCCTCGTCGGTGAAGCCCTGCAGGTAAAGGAGGGCGGTGAGGTCGGAGTGGTCGATACGCACCGCTGCTTCGGCCGCGACGGCGGGTTTGGCGTGGATGGCGACGCCCATGCCGGCTACGCGGATCATGTCGAGATCGTTGGCACCATCACCCACCGCCATGGTTTGGCTGAGCGACAGGCCGCGTTCGGCTGCCAACGCTTCGAGCTTGGTGCGCTTGGTGTCCTTGTCGACAATGGGCTTGCGCACAGTGCCGGTGAGGCGGTCGCCCTCGAATTCCAGCACATTGGCAAGCACTTCGTTGAAGCCGATGCGCTTGCCGAAATGATCGGCAAAGATGGTGAAGCCGCCCGACACGAGGGCGGTGTGCGCGCCATAGGCTTTCATGGTTTGCACCAGGGCCCGCCCACCCGGGGCGAGGGTGATCGCTTCGCGCCGCACTTCCTCGATCACCTTGCGTTCCAGCCCCTTGAGGAGGGCGACGCGGGTGTCGAGGGCTTGCGCGAAATCGAGTTCGCCGCGCATGGCACGGTCGGTGATCTCGGCGACCTGCTCCTTGATGCCAAGCGCTGCAGCAAGCTCGTCGATGCATTCCTCGTTGATCATGGTGGAATCCATGTCCGCCAGGAGGATCTGCTTGCGCCGGCCTTTGGAGGGCACCACCGCCGCGTCCACCGCGCGGGTGCCGATGATGGCACGGGCCAGTTCCAGCGCCTCGGTTGACTTTGGCTCGATGATCTCGCAGGCAATGGCATGATTGAGCCAGTTCAACTCGCCCCCGGTTTCTCGCACCACGGCCTGCGCCAGCGCGGGGTCGAGTTCGGAATCAGCGGGATTGGCGATGAGGCAAAGAACCGGCATGGCTGATATGGAACTCGGGGACTGTTGATGGGGGGGCAAAGGCGCGCCGTTTTGATAGCGGGTCCCACCGCCAGCGGCAAGTCGGCCCTGGCGCTCGTAATCGCGCAGGCCGAGAATGGCATCATCATCAATGCCGACGCCATGCAGGTTTATGACACGCTGCGGGTGGTGACGGCGCGGCCCAGCGCCGCGGACGAGGCCTTGGTCGAGCACCGGCTTTATGGCGAGGTCCCCGCCGGGGTGCGGTTTTCGACGGGGCAGTGGCTGGCGCGGGTGCAAGAGGCGATCAAGGCGCTTGATCCGGCACGGACGCTGATTTTTGCTGGTGGCACAGGGCTTTATTTCGATGCGCTGTTGAACGGATTCGCCGATATTCCCCCGGTTGCGCCCGAACTGGTGCTTCAAGTTCAACAAGAGATTCAAGCGCTGGATGCCGCTGGCCGGCTCGCCTTGCTCGAGGCCGAAGACCCGGTGAGTGCCGAGCGGCTCAAGGTGGCAGACCCGCAGCGCCTGACGCGGGCGCTGGCAGTGAAACGCGCCACCGGTCGCACCCTCTCCAGCTATCAGGACGCTCCGCAGCCGGGGCTGCTGGACGGGTTCGCGGTGGAGCGCATGGTGCTTGATCCGGAGCGGGCAGTGTTGCGCGAACGCATTGCCCGACGGTTTGCTGCCATGTTCGAGAGCGGCGCGGTGGAGGAGGTTTCCCGGTTGCGGGGGCAGGGTCTCGATCCCAGCCTGCCGGTGATGAAGGCCATCGGCGTGCCCGAAATCGGCGACTGGCTCGATGGGCTCAGTTCGCGCGAGGAGGCGATAAGGCTGGCGACCATTGCCACCCAGCAATATGCCAAGCGCCAGCGCACCTGGTTTCGTAATCGCTTTGCTGATTGGCCTCGCCGGCCGAGCTAGCGCGAGCACGCTAGCGTGCGCGGAGCTAGCGCAAGCGCAGCAGAGCTAGCGGGGGCGCAGCAGGCCCAGCTGCTCGCGCAGGGCGAAGCGCGCCACCAGCACCACGGCCACAAAGCCGAGGCCCGAGGCTAGTCCCCCCCAAATGCCGACGCCGCGCAGCTGGAAGGTAAAGCCCAGCAGATAGGCGATGGGCAGGCCCACCAGCCAATAGCCGACAATGGCGACAAGCATCGGGATCTTGGTGTCGCTCAAGCCGCGCAGCGCATGAGCGGCAACGACCTGGGCGCCGTCCACCAGTTGGAACAAGCCGGCTATGGCAAGGAAGCTGGCGGCCAGCGCCAGCGCATGGCCGTTTTCAACGGCAGCCGGGTCAAGGAAAAAGGCGACGATGGTAGGGCCGAAAGACAGGAAGAGCAGGGCCGAGCAGGCCATGAAGCCGGTACCAAGCCCAAAGGCGGTCCAGCCGGCGCGGCCGATCGCAACCGTATCACCCCGGCCAAAGGCATGCCCGACACGCACCGTGGCAGCGGTTCCAATGCCCAGCGGCACCATGAACGCCATGGAGGCGCATTGGAGGGCGATCGCGTGGGCTGCCACTTCGTCAGTGCCCAGCCGGCCCATCAGCAGGGCGCTGGCGGTGAACAAGCCAACTTCGGCCAGCACGGTGACGCCGATGGGAGTGCCGACACGGAAAATCTGTGCCAGGCGGACCCAATCGGCGGCCCAAAGCCGGTGCAGCAGGTGGAGGCGGCGGAAACGGCGATGCCGCAGCACGAACACGGCCATGGCCGCGAACATGGCGATGTTGGTCAGGAGGGTCGCCAGCGCCGCGCCGCGCAGTTCCATTCGCGGGAAGCCCCAATTGCCAAAGATCAGCACCCAATTGGCCAAGGCGTTGACGAACACTCCCCCGATGGTGATCAGCAACACGACGCGGGTGGCGTCGAATGCCGCCAGCAGGGAGCGAAAAGCCACAATGCCCAGGGCGGGGAACAGCAGCCAGATGGCGACATGGATATATTGCTCGGCCAGCAGCGTCGCCGCCGGATCCTGCCCCAGCGCGGCAAAGACATGGCGGATCTGCCAGATAAGAGGCGTCAGTATAAGCGCGAGGATGGCCGCGGCCCACAGGCCCTGGCGCACGATGTGGCGGATGGCACGGGTGTCACGCGCACCGCGGGCCTGGGCAACGAGTGGGGCAACGGCGCCCACAAGACCAACGCCGCCCACCAGGAAGGGCATCAGAAAGGTCGTGGCCAAGGTTCCGGCAGCGAGCTGGCTCGGCCCCAGCCAACCCAGCATGATGACGTCGGTGGTCGCCAGGGCGTTCTGCGCCAGCTGGGCAATCACCAGCGGCCAGGCTAAGGCGAAGGTGGCGCGCAGTTCGGCCAGCCAGCTGGCGCGCACGGGTTCGGGGGCAGCGGCGCCGCTGGCCACAACCGTGATTTGCTCGTTCATGGGATTTCGTCCTACTCGCGGGCCATGCTCTAGCCCATCGGGTGCGGAGACGAAAGAGCGCAAGGAACAAGGGTAATGAAGCAAGGTAATGGGTGGGCGCGGCTGCTGCTGGCAGCGGCGGGCCTGGTCGGGGCAGTGGGAGTGGCGGCTGCGGCGGGCGCCTCCCATGGTGGAGGATCGCGCAATATCGGAGCCATCGCGTCGGTGTGCCTGGCGCATGGTCCGGCCTTGATGGCCCTGGCGCTAGCGGGGCGGGGGCGAGTGCTGGGGATCGCCGGCACGCTGCTGGCGGTGGGCACGGTGCTGTTCGTGCTTGACCTGGGATTGCGTGAATGGCTCGGGCAGGGCGCTTTTCCCGGTGCGGCGCCGCTGGGCGGAATGGGGATGATCGGGGGTTGGCTTGCGATCTGCCTTGGCGCCATTCAGGTTCATACTGGCAAAGAAAACTGAGAATGATACAAATTTTATGCGGAACCAATTCCCCAAACGGGCATTGGTGCCTTCGATAGTTCCCTGGAGGGTTATACATGCATAAGTTTCTGATCATCGCCGCTACTACTCTGTCACTGGCAGCGTGCACGGCCACTCAGCAGGGCGCTGCTGTTGGCGCCGGCGTTGGTGCCGTCACCGGCGCGGCTGTTACCGGCAACGTGGCGGGTGCGGCCGTAGGCGCAGGTATCGGTGGCGTGGTCGGCGCAGCGGCCGGCAGTGTCGTTGGTCGCGTCGATGGCGACAACAACATGTGCTGGTACGAAAACAGCAATGGCGGTCGTTACAAGGACATCTGCCCACGAGGCTAGAATCGTCGCATCGCCCCATGCGACGCGCGCCCATCTGGGCGCCAACACCCGGTTCGGAGTCCCTCCCGAGCCGGGTGTCTTCGTTTACAAGGCGGCTTGAAATTTGCGTTCGCTAGCTGCATATTTGGCAACATACGTTACACTCGTCTCGCGCTAATCCATGCACCGGCTTGCCGGAGAACTTGGCTACCTCCTGACTGTGAATCGTTAGACCGGGTTCGTTTCGAGTCCGTATTCAACCCTTAGCCGCGGCAGCGGCGACCACTTGTTACGAGGATACCACTTCAATGGCCGCAATCACCGGTACCGTGAAATTTTTCAACACCACCAAGGGCTTCGGCTTCATCTCGCCCGAAAACGGCGAGAAGGACGCGTTTGTCCATATCTCCGCTGTCCAGCGTTCGGGCCTGCAGGGCCTGTATGAAGGCGACAAGGTGACCTATGAGCTCGAGACCGGCCGTGACGGCAAGGTTTCGGCGACCAATTTGACCCTGCTGAGCTAAGTTCTTGCAGGTGCGAGTTGAGAAGGCCCCTCCGGGGGCCTTTTTTTATGGGCGGATGCCCGGCTTTCCGGGCCGGTTCAGCAAAGGGCCGGTGGAGCCTGATTTGCCGCCTCGCGCTTGCAGGGCTTTACTTTTTCGGCAGAAGCGTTCATAAGATCAGCATACGTTTTACAGCCTACGTCGGCTGCCTGTTCTGCCGATTTCGGCTCTGGCTACCTGCTCAACTTGCGAACGTGTATGCGCCCATCGACATGTTGTTATGGGTAACAGCTCGTTCGCTTCGGCGAGAGCATAGTCTAGAGGGTCTGGCAATGATCACCGGCACCGTAAAATTCTTCAACACCACCAAGGGCTTCGGCTTCATTTCGCCTGAAAATGGCGACAAGGACGCCTTTGTCCATATCTCCGCTGTTCAGCGTTCGGGCCTGCAGGGCCTGTATGAAGGCGACAAGGTCACCTTTGAGCTCGAGACCGGCCGCGACGGCAAGGTTTCGGCGACCAATTTGACGCTGCTCGACTGAGCCGCATGCGGCGCGAAAAGGGCTCCCTTCGGGGAGCCTTTTTTGTTTGTGCCGAGGGGATGGCCGCCGGCATTTGCCGGGTTGACCCGAACAGGCCAAGGCGCTAGAAACGGCGCAGCTTTTTTAAGGAGAGGTCCCGTGCGGGCACTCATTCTCGTAGTAGGTTGGCGCATCGGCAACGTGGGATAACATCCCGCGCGAATGCTGATGCGCCGAAAACAGGTCCCGAACGGGGCCTTTTTTATTGCCCATTTTTCCGCCGGGCGGAAAGGGCGGAACGGAACTGGCCCGGCGGGCACACGGAAGGAGCAACGAAGATGGCCGAACACGAGACGATGACGGGCGCCGAAATGGTGATCCAGGCGCTGACCGATCAGGGTGTCGAGCACATCTTTGGCTATCCGGGGGGCGCGGCCCTGCCCATCTATGATGCGATGTTCCAGCAGGATATCATCCAGCACATCCTGGTGCGCCATGAACAGGGCGCAACCCATATGGCAGAGGGCTATGCCCGCTCGACCGGCAAGCCCGGCGTGGTGCTGGTGACTTCGGGGCCGGGGGTGACCAATGCGATCACCGGCTTGACCGACGCCTTGCTCGATTCCATTCCCCTGGTGTGCATCACCGCGCAGGTGCCCACTTCGCTGATCGGCACGGACGCGTTCCAGGAATGCGACACGGTGGGGATCACCCGCTCCTGCACCAAGCACAATTACCTGGTGAAGCGGATCGAAGACCTGCCGCGCGTGCTGCACGAAGCGTTCCTGATTGCGACGACCGGACGGCCGGGCCCGGTGGTGATCGATATTCCCAAGGATGTGCAGTTCGCGGTCGGCACCTACTACAAGCCGGACGCGGAAACCTTGCGGCACCAGAGTTATCGCCCGCAGCTGGATGGGGACCTCCACGCCATCCAGGCCGCCGTGGAAATGATGCTCAAGGCCGAGCGGCCGGTGTTTTATACCGGTGGCGGCGTGATCAATGCGGGGCCCAAGGCTTCCGAGCACTTGCGCGAACTGGCGGAATTGACCGGCTTTCCGGTGACCTCCACCCTGATGGGCCTGGGCGCGTTCCCGGCGGCCAATCCGCAGTGGCTGGGCATGCTGGGCATGCATGGCACCTACGAGGCCAATCTGGCCATGCATGGCTGCGACCTGATGATCAATATCGGGGCGCGATTCGATGACCGCATCACCGGGCGGATCGATGCGTTCTCGCCCAATAGCCGCAAGATCCACGTGGATATCGATCCCAGCTCGATCAACAAGATCATCCATGTGGATGTGCCCATCGTGGGTGATTGCGAGCGGGTGCTGGCCGAAATGGTGCGCATCTGGCGCTCCAAGACCAACCAGCCCCGCACCGAGGCGCTGGCGCCCTGGTGGCGGCAGATCGGGGAGTGGCGCGCCGTCAATTCGCTGGGCTTTGCCAATTCCGACACGGTGATCAAGCCGCAACACGCCATTCAGCGGCTTTATGAAGCGACCAAGGACCGGGACGTTTACATCACCACCGAAGTTGGCCAGCACCAGATGTGGGCGGCGCAGCACTTCCATTTCCAAAAGCCCAATCGCTGGATGACCTCGGGCGGGCTTGGAACCATGGGCTATGGCTTGCCTGCCGCAGTGGGCGTGCAGGTGGCCCATCCCGAGGCACTGGTGATCGACATCGCCGGGGAAGCGAGCGTGCAGATGACCATGCAGGAGATGTCGACAGCGGTGCAGTATCGGCTGCCGGTCAAGATCTTCATCCTCAACAATGAGCGCATGGGCATGGTGCGCCAGTGGCAGGACCTGCTGCATGGCTCGCGCTATGCGCACTCTTATTCGGAATCGCTGCCCGATTTCGTCAAGCTGGCCGAGGCTTATGGTGGCAAGGGCATTCGCTGCGAGAACCCCGCCGAGCTCGATGCAGCGATTGCCGAGATGCTCGATTACGATGGTCCGGTGCTGTTCGACTGCGTGGTCGAGAAGGACGAGAACGCCTTGCCCATGATTCCCTCGGGCAAGCCGCATAACGAGATCATCCTGCCCGACACCGCCAATATCGGCTCGATCATTGATGAAAAGGGACGGGCGCTGGTGTGATGCAGTGACCCTCTCCACGTTCGCTGTTGCCCCGGATCCCCCTCAGGACGGGGACGACAGCGACGGGTGTGGAGAGGCCGCGGCTTACCACTTGCTCCATGGAGGACAACAACATGAACGCACATCTGCAGCCGACCGGATCGGCTTATTTCATCGCCAAGGAAACCCAGGAAATCGAGCGGCATACGCTCTCGGTGCTGGTGGACAACGAGCCCGGAATTCTGGCACGGGTGGTGGGGCTGTTTTCGGCCCGCGGCTACAACATCGAAAGCCTGACGGTCAGCGAAACCGAACACGACAAGCGGTTGAGCCGCATCACCGTCGTGGTGGTGGCAACGCCCAAGGTACTGGTGCAGATCAAGCTGCAGCTGGAGCGGCTGGTGCCGGTGCACAAGGTGCATGACCTGACCAGCGAGGGCAATTCGGTCGAGCGCGAACTGGCCCTGATCAAGGTGGCCGGCTCGGGCGAGCACCGCGCCGAAACCTTGCGGCTGGCCGATGCCTTCCGCGCCCAGATCGTTGATGCGAGCGTGGAAAGCTTCGTGTTCGAAGTCACTGGAAAATCGAGCAAGATCGAGAGCTTTATTGCACTGATGGCTCCGCTTGGTTTAGTCGAGGTGGTGCGGACCGGCTTGGCAGCAATTTCCCGGGGGCCGCAAGGCATGTAATCCAGGACCACTGATGCAAACCCCATCTTCCCACCTTCGCGGCATCTTGCTGATGGTGGTCGCAACAGCGTGTTTCACCATCAACGATACGGTGCTCAAGGCGGCGATGGCGGATTTGCCGCCGTTCCAGGCGGTGTTCCTGCGCAGCGTTTCAGTGACGGTCCTGGGCGTTCCCTTGCTGCTGCTGACGGGCTACCGCAGCAAGGTGAAGCTGATCTTTGATCGGCATGTCGCCACCCGCAACTTCCTCGAACTCATCGCCGTGTTCGGGTTCGTCCTGGGGCTGGCTTATGCGCCCATCGCCGACCTGACCGCCATCAGCCAGCTCTCGCCAATGCTGGTTTTGCTGGGTGCGGCATGGTTTTTCGGCGAGCAATTGGGACGGCTGCAACTGGTGCTGGTCGTGGTGGCGCTGGTGGGCGCGGTGCTGGTCGCCCAACCCGGCGGATCGGGCTTTTCGGCCTTTGCCCTGCTGGGATTCTGGAATGCCGGCTGCTCGGCCATCCGTGATCTGCTGGGGCGGCGGATCGGTGCTGCCGTGCCCGGCCTGGTGGTCGCCATCGGCGCGGGCGTGCTCGCGATGCTGGGGACCGGAGTGGCCACGCTGCTGTTCGAGGAGTGGCGCACGCCGAGCCTTCTAGCCCTGGGGCTGATCGTGCTGTCGAGCGCCTTCCTGGTGCTCGGGCATTGGCTGCTGTTCAGTGCCTACCGGGCTGCGCCTGTCGGGATCGTGGTGCCGTTTTGCTATATGTCCACCATCTGGGCCCTGATCTCGGGCGTGCTGGTGTTCGGCACCTGGCCGAACGGGTTGGCGATAGCGGGGATTGGCCTTATCGTGCTGAGTGGCGTGGTGGTTGTTGCTGCCGAGCGGTGGCCTCGCCGCGTGGTGGTGATGCCCTGACAGCAGTGCTCGCGGCGCGACCGCGTGCCACTTCGATGCCCGTTTTGAAGCCGAGATCCAGCCATGACCCTGCTTTCTGTCAATCTCAATGCTGTGGCCCAATTGCGCAACCGGCGCGATCTGCCCTGGCCCAGCGTGCTGGGCATTGCGCGCGTGGTGCTGGACGCAGGGGCCAGCGGCATCACCATTCATCCGCGGCCCGATCAGCGCCATATCCGACGCAGCGATGTGTTCGAGCTCGCCGCCTTGCTGCGCGCCGATTATCCGCAGGCCGAGTTCAATATCGAGGGCTATCCGAGCGAGGCATTCCTGGATTTGATCGAGGAGGTGCGGCCCGCACAGGTAACTCTCGTTCCCGACGATCCGGCGCAAGCCACGTCCGATCATGGCTGGAATTTTGCCGAGGCGGGCGCGCTGCTGGCGCCGGTGGTCGCAAGGCTTAAAAGGGGCGGCAGCCGGGTGTCGCTGTTCTGCGATCCCGATGCGGGGCCACAGGGGGCGGCTGCGGCACGGGCTCTGGGTGCGGACCGCATCGAGCTTTATACCGGACCTTATGGCAGCTGCTTTGCCGATCCCGAGCGGGCGATGCTGGAGCTGGCGGCACTGGCCGCTACAACGGCAGCGGCCAAGGCTGCGGGGCTTGAGGTCAATGCCGGCCATGACCTGACGCTGGCCAATCTGGCGGCGTTTCAACAGGCGGTGCCGGGCATCGCCGAAGTGTCGATCGGGCACGGGATAACGGCCGACGCGCTGTTGATGGGCTTTGCCGAGGCCGTTCGGCAATATCGGGGTGTGCTGGGCGGCTGAAGCCGCCCAGGCGGGACATCTTACTCGGTGAAGTCGAACTCAGAGAGCTCGCAAACATTGTTGTCGCTCGAAACCACTTCGTCGCCGTCGTCAAAGACTGCGAGGAAGTCGTAGCGACAATAGCCGGTGCCGTCATCGATATTGACCAGGACGCTTTCTCCGGAGCGCAAGATGTCTTTGCCCAAAACATCTTCTTCCCAGCTCCGCGTGCCCGTATTGGACGCGTGGAAGCGAACGATGTCATAGCTGGTCTTGTTGTTGATCTGCACGCGGCGGTCCAGAGCGACTGTGCTGGTGACGCTGATGGCAAGCAATGCCAGTGCGATAAAGCTCGATTTCATGTTGTTTTTCCCTCGGCGGCGATCTAGCCGCGCTTTTGCTTAGCAATTCCTTGCATCGGGGAACAGGCGGGGGCGCTGCTTTGTCTGTAACTAGGCTTAATCTGGCGTGCCGGTTGATCGCTGATGGTGAACGCTACGTTGAGCAAAGTTGCTCAGCTATCCCGCTCGACAAGGCGGAGGTCATGAAAAAACCCGGTAATCCCGGCATATCAGACACTTACATCTGTGTGCCTTAGGGTCTATGGCGGAACCGGGCGACATCCAGGTGCCCACTTGTGCTTCGAGGCGGCAGGCACATATATCGCCTCAGTTACGTTTTGTTACCAAGGAGGGCACTTCAATGTCCAAGCTCAAGATCGGCGTCATCATTTCGTCCACTCGCGACAGCCGCTTCGGCGACAAGCCGGCCCAGTGGATTCTCGACAAGGCCAATGCCCGCGGCGACATCGATGCCCAGCTGGTCGACCTGCGCGACTTCGACCTGCCGTTCTTCAATGAAATGGCATCCAATCTGTGGATGCCCTCCAGCGACCCGCGCGCGGTTGCCTGGCAGAAAAAGGTCGGCGAATTCGACGGCTTCATCTTTGTCGTCGCCGAATACAACCGCTCCATCACCGGCGCGCTGAAGAATGCCATCGACCAGGCCTACCTGGAATGGAACCGCAAGCCCTTCGGCATCGTGGCCTATGGCAGCGTGGGCGGTGCCCGTGCCGCAGAACATCTGCGCGGGATCGGCGTCGAGATGCAGATGGTATCGACCCGCACCGCCGTTCATATCGGGGGCAGCGACTTCTTTGCCGTGCATCCGCTGGGGCAGCAGAACAAGTCCTTCAGCGAAATCGAGGGCTCGATCGGGCCGAGCGCCAAGGACATGCTGGACCAGCTGGTCTGGTGGGGCAATGCCACCAAGACCGCGCGTGAACAGGCGGTTCAGGCCTAAGCTGCATCGCAGCTATTCGAAAGCCCGACTTTGGCTTTCGTTTTGAGGGGCGCCGCTCGGCAAGAGTGGCCCCCCTCCGTTTGCGCGCTTGCTGAGAGATTGTGTTGTATGAGAGATTGCCGGGGTGTATAGCGGCGCCCGCTGTTGACCCATGAGAGCACAGGTTTATGACGCAGACGAACACGGCCGGTGCCAGCACCGGTGCCGATGCGAGCGATCTTAGCGACCACTCTCACAACAAAGATCTTCCGGTGCTGATCCTGGGTGCACTCGGCGTGGTCTATGGCGACATCGGCACCAGCCCGATCTATGCCTT
>JAQGKH010000228.1 GCA_028290225.1 Devosia sp.
TTTCAGTGAGCACAATGATCAGCTCGGGCATTTCTTCCACAGTTTCGCGGAAATCATCGAATTCGAGGCGCAGCTGTTCCAGCGCCGTCTTGCCGGTGCGCGGCCGCCGCTCGGCCTGGGCGCGGAAGTCCGAGCGCACGCTTTCGGCTACCAGCGCCACCAACGCCTCCTTGCTGGGCACATGATAGTGCAGCGTGGCGATGTTGATCCCGACCCGCGCGGCAATGTCGCGCGTGCGCAAGCCTTCCAGTCCGCGCTCGACAATGATCGCGCGCGCCGCGAGGGCGACGGCGCTGCGGCGATCGTCACCGGTGCAACGTTTGGATGGGAGGTCAAGGGTCATGGGGATTTCAGGTTTTGGGAGCGGCCTCTTAGCGCGATTGAAATCCTCAATCAATCATTTGATTGATACCGTCGATGTTTGCGCCCGTGCCGATCGGATGTTGACATCGCGCGCGCGGGGGCCAAGTTCCCATCCCATCCTCTGCCCCGGAGTTGCCCCATGCAGGATTATGTCCGCCGGATCTTGACCTCCTCGGTCTACGAAGTTGCCGAGGAAACCGCGCTGGAACGGCTGCCGCTGTTGTCGGCCCGGCTCGGCGCCGAAGTGCTGCTAAAGCGCGAGGACCTACAGCCGGTGTTTTCCTTCAAGATCCGGGGCGCATATAACCGCATTGCTCAGCTTTCAGCCGCGGAACGGGCGCGCGGCGTGATCTGCGCTTCGGCGGGCAATCATGCGCAGGGCGTGGCTTTTTCGGCCGCGCGGCTGGGCATTCGGGCCGTCATCGTGATGCCAACCACCACGCCGACGATCAAGATCGGGGCGGTGCGGCGCCTGGGAGGGGAAGTGGTGCTGCATGGCGACGGGTTCGACGCTGCGCGCGCCCATGCCGCTGAATTGGCCGAGCGGCACGGCTATGTGGTGGTGCATCCGTTCGACGATCCCGCGGTGATTGCGGGACAGGGCACGATCGGGCTTGAACTGCTGCGCCAGCGGCCCGGCCCGATCGGGGCGATCTATGTGCCGGTTGGTGGTGGCGGGCTCGCGGCCGGGATCGCGGCCATCGTCAAGTTCCTGCGCCCCGAGATTCGCGTGATCGGGGTGGAGCCCGAGGAAGCGGCAAGCATGAAGGCCGCCATTGCGGCCGGGCGCCCGGTGCCGCTTGACCAGGTGGGTTTGTTCGCCGACGGCGTGGCGGTGCGGCAGGTAGGCGAGGAAACCTTCCGGCTGTGCCGCGACCTGCTGGACGACATCGTGCTGGTTTCGGCCGACGAGATCTGCGCTGCCATCAAGGACATCTTTGATGACACCAGGGCCATTGCCGAGCCGGCCGGAGCGCTGGCGCTGGCCGGGTTGCGGCGGCAGATCGAGGCGGGCACCGCCCCTTCAGGGCCACTGATCGCCATCAATTCGGGTGCCAATGTCAATTTTGACCGGTTGCGCTATGTGGCCGAACGCGCCGAGATCGGCGAGCGGGCGGAAGCCTTGCTGGCGGTGACCATTCCCGAGCGCCCGGGCAGCTATCGCGACTTCATCCGGCTGGTGGGCCAGCGCTCGATCACCGAGTTCAACTATCGCTTCGCCCATGGCGCGGCAGCCCGGATCTTTGTGGGTCTCAAGCTCAGCCGCGGCGACGCGGAAAAGGCAGAGATCCTGCAGTTGCTGACAGCCCATGGCCTGGCCGTGACAGACATGACGGACAACGAAGTGGCCAAGCTGCATGTGCGCCATATGGTGGGCGGGCGGGTCGCCGATCTTGCCGATGAAAGAGTGTATCGCTTCCAGTTTCCCGAACGCCCGGGAGCATTGCTGCGCTTTCTGGAGGGGCTCACCGACGCCTGGAATATCTCGCTGTTTCACTACCGCAATCACGGGGCCGATTACGGGCGCGTCCTGGTCGGCATCCAGGTGCCGCCGGAAACCCGCCAGGCCTTTGCCGCCCATATCGAGGCGATCGGCTTTCCATTCTGGGAGGAAACCGATAACCCGGCCTATCAACAGTTTCTCGAAACCTGACCCTCGGGGAACCGCAAGGCGTTGCAGGCGTCATGCTCTCGCCACCCCAAGCCAGCACACTTGCCCGACCCTCAACACCAAGCCCGCGCGGAGACCTCATGAGCTCGACCCGATCCAAGCACCTTCTTGCCCTGGCCGGGATGGCCACCCTTGCGCTGCTGCAACCGGCGATGGCGCTTGATGCCCAGAGCTTTGTTGATCGGGTCGAGGCTATCTACGAGCCGCTCGGCTATGAGCTCACCTTTGGGGAAACCACGATGGAGGGCGACACCATCATCGCGCGCAATGTGCGGATCGGGGTTGGCGGCACGCCCGGCGAGGCGGCGCCCTGGGCGGTGACCACCGATGTGACCTTCAGCGGCGTTGCCGAGCTGCCCGATGGCAGCTATCGCGCCCAAACCGTTACAGTGCCTGACATCGACGCCGATTTCGCCAGCGAGCCGGTGGGGCATATCAAGCTCAAGGATGTGCGGCTCGAAGGCATCTACCTGCCGGCCACGGCGCCGGTGCTGGCGGACACGGTGTTGCAGCTGGTGCAGGCGATCAAGACCGGGCCGCTTGTGGTTACCCGCGACGGCGAGCAGGTGGTGAGCGTTGCTTCCATGGAGGCGGCTTCGGCCTTCAACCCCGAGCCCGGCACCGGCCCGCTGGTGGACCTGACCTCCCACCTGGCCATCAACGACATCACGCTGGACCTGTCCAGCATTGAGCAGGATGATCCGGCGGCCGCCGCCAATATCGAGGCGCTGGGGTTGACCCAAGTGAATGGCGACATTTCGCAGTCCATGAGCTGGTCCATGGCTGATGGGCATCTGGTGGTGGACAAGTTCCTGTTCGATTTCGATCAGCAGGGGGCGCTCGATCTGCGCTTTGACGTACTGGGCTTTACGCCGGCGCTGATGGACAAGCTGGGCAAGGCGCAGGCGGCGACCATGGTGGAGGGCTATGATCCCCAGAGCCAGGAAGCGCAGGCGGCGCAGATGATGATGGGCATGGAAATGCTGCAGGGGCTGACGCTGGCGGGCTTGTCGGTGCGCTACGACGATGCCTCGCTGGCCGGTAAGACCTTGGATTTCCTTGCAACTCAGCAGGGCGTGGAGCGGGCGCAGCTGGTGGAAGGGCTCAAGGCCAGCCTGCCGCAGATGCTCGCAGGCACCGGTGTTGCGGCCCTCAACGATGTGGTGGTGGCGCCCGTATCGGCGTTTCTCGACAACCCCCAAAGCCTTGAGATTGCTGTGGCTCCGGCTTCGCCCACCACCTTGCTGGTGCTGACGGCGGCGGCCGCCAATCCGGCCGGGCTGTTGTCGATGCTGGGTTTGACCGTGACCGCCAACCAGCCCGCCCCGTGACCGCCGGACCCATGAAAGGGCCGGTTTTGCTGGCCCTTTGCTCGTGCCGAAGTGAAATGAAAGCTTTACATGAACGTGCTATGAACGGTTTATGAACGAGCTTTTGCCGCGGCGCGCCGCCAGTCTGTCGCATGTCCAGGATTGGGTGTTTGACCTCGACAACACCCTTTATCCGCGCACCTGCAATTTGTTTGCCCAGATCGATGTGCGCATCACCAATTATGTGATGGACCTGACCCGGCTTGACTTCGACGCGGCGCGCGAGCTGCAGAAAACCTATTACCGGGATTTCGGCACCACGCTGAACGGGCTGATGCATGGCCACAAGGTCGATCCCGACCACTTCCTCGATACGGTGCACGCCATCGATTATTCGCCGGTGGAAGCCCATCCCGAGCTGGTGGAGGCCATCCGCGCGCTGCCCGGGCGCAAGTTCATCCTGACCAATGGCGATGTCAGCCATGCCCGCTCGGTGCTGCGGCAACTGGGTGGCGCCGATGTTTTCGAGCATGTGCACGATATCCGCGCCATGACCTTCGTACCCAAGCCGCACCGGCAGGCCTATGAGGGGTTTTTCAACCTGCATGGCATCGATCCCGGCCGCGCAGTGATGTTCGACGACCTGGAAAAGAACCTGGTCGTGCCCCACGAGATGGGCATGTCGACCGTGCATGTGGTGGCCGGCGAAGGCTTTGCCCATAACCAGGTGGAAGCCTGGGAGCTGGGCCGCGCCAGCGGGCCGCATGTGCATCACATCACCGACGATCTGGCGCGGTTCCTGCGCGAACTGCCCTGAGCGGGGATAGCCTACATGCTGTTCAGATGCAGGATGTTGCCATCCGGATCCTTGAACCAGACCATGCGGAAGGTGCCGGCATGGTGGATGTCACCACGCAAATCCATGCCGGGATAATGCTCGAACCGCACGCCCTTGCCGGCAAGGTCGGCGGTGATCGCTTCCAGCTCGTCGCCCACGCCCCAGACCACCGCATTGGCCTGGTTGGTACCGGCAAAATCGGAGCGGTAGAGCACCAAACGGGTTTCCCCGGTGCGAAAGCTTAGGAGGCTCTCGTCCTCACTCTCCAGTTGCAGGCCCAGGACATCGGCATAAAAGGTGCGCGCCTTGGCAATGTCCCGAACGGCAATGATGGCAGATGAGTTCTTGTGCTTGAGCATGGCACCTTCCCACGGTTTTCCGGCTGCACTTGGAGTTGTGTGGCCTGGCGGCGCGTGGTGCAAGTCACACCTGCCGACGCACCCCTTTCCGTGCTGCAACGGCGTCGCTAGGTTGCCCTTATGAGTAGTTTTGGTTCCCGCCGCCTGCCTCCTGTGCCCGAGGGGGCTGCAAGCTTTCGCGAACGTCTGCGCAATCTTCGCCATCTTGGGCGACTGCTGGCGCAAATCTGGCGCACCAGCCGCTTCCTCACCACGGCCAGCATCGGGCTGCGGCTGGTGGCAGCCTTGCAGCCGGTCGCCATGCTGTATGTGGGCAAGCTGATCATCGACGAAGTGGTGCGCCTGAGCGCCCTGCCCTCGCCCGGCGCCAGCCTGGGGGAGTGGTGGGCGAGCGGGGCGCTGTCTACCATCGTGGTGCTGCTTGTTTGCGAACTGGCGCTGGTGATCGCTTCGGATGGGTTGTCGCGGTTGACGGGCCTGGCCGATGCCGTGCTGGGGGAGTTGCATTCCAATACGCTCAGCGTCGAACTGATGGCTCATGCCGCCAAGCTCGACCTGCGCCACTTCGAGTCAGCCGAATACCAGGACCGGCTGGAGCGCGCGCGCCGGCAGGCGGCGGGACGCAATGCCTTGTTGAGCCAGATCTTCGGGCAGGCGCAGGACATCATCACCGTGGCAACGCTGGGCGCGGGCCTGTTTATCTATGCGCCCTGGCTGATCGCGCTCCTGCCCTTGTCCTTCGTGCCCGCCATCTGGGGGGAAACGCGGTTCAACACGCTGGCCTATTACCTGTCGCGCGGGCGCACCCCCGAGCGGCGCGAGCTGGAATATATCCGCCATGTCGGGGCCAGCGCCGAAACGGCCAAGGAGATCAAGCTGTTCGGTCTGGGCGGCTTCCTGATCGAGCGCTTCAAGCGGCTGGCACAAACCATTTTCATCGAGAACCGGCGCATTGCCACGCAGCGCGCCGGCTGGGGCGCTTTGTTTGCGGCCATCGCCACGCTGACCTATTACGGCGCTTATGGCTTCATTGTCTGGCGCACTATCACTGGCGCCTTTTCCATCGGCGACCTGGCATTTCTGTCGGGCTCGTTTTTGCGCCTCAACGGCTTGTTCCAGCGCATCCTGCTGGGGTTCACCCAGATCGCCGGGCAGTCGCTGTACCTGGATGACCTGTTCTCGTTTTTCGAGATCGAACCCACCATCCTGCCGCCCGCCAACCCCAAGCCGTTTCCCCAGCCGATCCGGCAGGGCCTTGTGTTCGACAATGTCGGGTTCCGTTATCCCGATACCGAGACCTGGGCCGTCCGGGGCCTCAGCTTCACCCTGGCCGCTGGGGAAACGCTGGCCCTGGTGGGGGAAAATGGCGCGGGCAAGACCACCATCGTCAAGCTCCTGACCCGGCTCTACGACCCTGACGAGGGGCGGATCACCGTGGATGGCATCGACCTGCGCGAGATGCGGATCGAGGATATCCATGCCAATATCGGGGTGATCTTCCAGGACTTCATCCGCTACAGCCTTTCGGCGCGCGAGAATATCGGGGTCGGGCGGATCGAGCTGCAGAACGACATGGCGCGGATCGAGGCGGCAGCGGAGCAGAGTCTTGCCGATGCGGTGATCGGCAAGCTGCCCCTGGGCTATGACCAGCAACTGGGCCGGCTGTTCAACAAGGGGCGCGACCTTTCGGGCGGGGAATGGCAAAAGATCGCCATCGGCCGCGCCTATATGCGCGACGCCGAACTGATTATCCTCGACGAGCCCACCGCGGCGCTGGACGCCAAGGCGGAGGCCGAGGTGTTTGCCCGCTTCAAAAGCCTGGCTGCGGGCAAAACGGCGGTGATCATCTCGCACCGTTTTTCCACCGTGCGCATGGCCGACCGCATCCTGGTGCTCGAAGACGGTGCCATCCTGGAAGCTGGCTCGCATCATGAGCTGGTTGCCCGCAAGGGGCGCTATGCCGAGCTGTTCGAGTTGCAGGCTGCCGGTTATCGATAGCTGGTAACAAGGAGCGCCCCATGATCACGCCCAATGACAGCCAGATCACGGTGATTGCCGAAACCTATCGCCTGCTGGGCGATCCGACCCGGCTGCGCGTGCTGCTGGCCTGCCTCGGGGAGCCGATCGCGGTGGGCGATATCGCCAAGGGGATCGGCGTGTCTCCTTCCCTGGTCAGCCATCACCTGCGCCTGTTGCGGGCGGCGCGGCTGGTACGTGGTGAGCGGCGCAACAAGCAGGTGTTCTACCAAGCAGCCGACGAGCATATCGCCCATATGCTGGCCGACATGATCGAACATGCCTGCGAGGAGCCGGGCGAGGACGCCGAGCTTTAAGGGGCATCGCCGCTGCCCGGCCTTGCTTCTGATATATGAACATGTATTCATATGTAGGTGGAGGCCAAGAGCAATGAACGGGTACAAGGCAGGGTCGGACAATGCGGATCGGTGCGCGCCAGTGAATAGCGCCCATCGCCATTCCGGCGGCTCCCACCACGACCACGACCATGACCATGACCACGGCGCTGGCGGGCACAGTCACGCGCCAGCGGTAAGCGCCAGCAATGAGCGCGTGGTGCTGATCGGTTTTGCCCTGACGGCGGCATTCATGCTGGCCGAAGTGGCGGCGGGGCTGCTGTCTGGCTCGCTGGCCTTGATCGCCGACGCCGGGCACATGCTCACCGACGCGGCCGCATTGCTGCTGGCCTGGGCCGCGTTCCGCATGGGGCGCCGCAGTTCGGACGCCAAGCGCACCTTCGGCTCTATGCGGCTGGAAGTGGTGGCAGGCCTGGTCAATGCCCTGAGCCTTTTTGCCCTGGTGGCCTGGATCCTGTTTGAAGCCGTGCAGCGGCTGTTTGCGCCCCAGCCGGTGCTTGCAGGGCCGATGCTGGGCGTGGCCGTGCTGGGCCTGCTGGTCAACATCGCCGTTTTCGCCATCCTGCAGCGCGGGGACAAGGACCATGTCAATATTCGCGGCGCTGCCGCCCATGTGCTGGGGGATCTGCTGGGCTCGGTGGCGGCGATCGTAGCGGCAATTGGCATCTGGCTGACCGGCTGGATGCCCATCGATCCGCTGCTGTCCGGCGTGGTTTGCCTGCTGATCCTGCGCAGTGCCTGGATCCTGTTGCGCGGCTCGCTGCATATCCTGATGGAAGGCGCGCCGGGCAATGTGGTGGTGGAAGAGATCGGGCCGCACCTGACGGGCGCCGTGCCGGGCCTGGCGGAGGTGCGGCATATCCATGTGTGGTCGATCACCTCCAACCGGCCGATGGCAACGCTTGAGATTGCGCTGCAACCGGGCGCCGATCCCGCCGCCGTGACCCGGGCCACCAAGGCGGCGCTGCTCGAGGCTTACGGCATTGCCCATGCCACGGTGGAAGTGGATTGGGGCCATGGCGCAGCGCCCTGTGTTCTGCGCATGGAAGCCGAGGCGAGCTAGGCCCGATCAGGGGCGCGGCGCCGGCTCGGGGTCGAATTCCTCCCTCGGGAGCCCCCGGCTGCGTGGCTGTTGGCAAACGCGTGTGTGGGCGGGGAACCAATTGGGGTGACTCCCGATTGAGTCCCCGAACGCCAACGCGGCGCAACAACCAAGGAAATCGACCATGGCTCAGGAAAAGACTCTCGAAGATCTGTTTCTCGATACGCTCAAGGATATCTACTACGCCGAAAAGCAGATCGTAAAAACCCTGCCGAAAATGGCCAAGGCTGCGCAGTCGCCTGAGCTGGCCGCCGGCTTCGAGCAGCATCGCGAGGAAAGCGAAGTTCATATCGAACGCCTGGAGCAGATTTTCGAGCAGATGGGCAAGCCCGCCCGCGGCAAGACCTGCGACGCCATTCTCGGGATCATCGAGGAAGGCAAGTCGATCATGGACGAGTTCAAGGGCACCCAGGCGCTCGATGCCGGCCTGATCGCGGCGGCGCAGGCCGTGGAGCATTATGAAATGGCCCGTTATGGCACGCTGCGCACCTGGGCCCAGCAACTGGGCATGAAGGATGCCGCCAAGCTGCTGGAAACCACGCTGGGCGAAGAAGAAGCCACCGACAAGAAGCTGACCGGCCTCGCCACCAGCGAAGCCAACGCCAAGGCCGCATAAGCGATTTTGGCGCCAGAAATCAGGCCGGCAGACCGTTCGATACGGGGCTGCCGGCTTGTGCATGTTGGAATAAGCCGCTGTAATTTCGACACATTTTCGGGAACTTCCGCCTGCCTGCGGGCATTGTGTGCTCACTTGACGTCGGCCACGGAACGGGCAGGCGACGTTCTCTAACCAAAGGAGTCGGAGCGATGAGCCCCCAAGATCCCAGTCAATATCCAGCAGACCAGACATCGGGCACCGGTGGCGTGTCGGGGCTTGTTCCCGACCAGGCCAAGCAGGACCTGAGCGCCGCGCAAGAACAGGCCAAGCATGACTTCGCCGCTGTCAAGGAAACCGCCAAGAGCGAGCTCGATGCCGTTGCCCAGCGCGCGGCCGAAGAGGTACGCAACCTCAAGGGCCAGGCTCAAGAGCAGCTTGGCGCGGTGACCGAAAAGGCCCGCTCCTTTGCCGGCCAGCAAAAAGATGCGGCAGCGGGGCAGCTGAGCGGCATTGCTTCGGCCGTCAACCGGGTGGCCGACGAGCTCGACAACAGCGACCAAAGCACGATTTCGGGCTATGTGCGCGACCTGGCGGGCAGCCTCACCCGCGTGTCGGAAACCGTGCAGAACAAGGAAGTCGACGATCTGGTGGGCATGGCCCAGGATTTCGGCCGGCGCCAGCCCCTGGCCTTTCTCGGCGTCGCGGCACTGGCGGGCTTTGTGGCCAGCCGCTTCGTGCTGGCTTCGGCACAGCGCCGCAGCACCGGAACGGGCGGCGAGGGTTATTCGAGCACCGGTTATACCGGCAATTCCTCGAGCTATGCGAGCGGTGGCGGCTTTGCCACGGGCAGTTCCAGCGGCACGAGCGGCTATGGCTCCACGGGCGGCGGCAGCACCAGCGGTTATGGCTCGGGCGCGAGCACCGGATCGGGCAGCAGCTATGGTTCGGGTACGGGCACGAGCGGGAGCAGCTATGGCTCCACCCCGGGTACCGGTTCCAGCTATGGCTCGACCAGCGGCACTTCCGGTTCGGGCCTAGGCTCGGGCGGCAGCACGGGTTCGGGCTATGGCTCGACCACTCAGAACGGGGAGAAGGGTAATGTCTAACGTCAATGAAAGCCGGCCGCTGTCCGAGCTGATCGGCGGGTTGGCGAGCGATATTTCCAATCTGTTCCGCAAGGAAATCCAGCTCGCCAAGGCGGAAGCTTCCGAGAAGTTCTCCCAAACCATGGGCGGGATCGTGTTCCTGCTCGCCGGCGCCGTGCTGGCGCTGGGCGCCCTGGGCGTGTTCCTGTCGTTTCTCGTGACGCTGATCGCGTCGTTCTTTGAAGCGCAGGGCATGGACGAAACCCTGGCCACGGCCATCGGTTCGATCATCGTCACAGTGGTTGTGGGCATTATCGCCTTTGTGCTGGTGAACCGGGGCCTCAGCGCCCTCAAGGCCAGCAACCTTAAACTCGAGCGCACAGCCACTTCGCTCGGCCGTGACGCGGATGTCGTGAAGGAGAGACTGTGATGGCTTACGAAGACGAAAACAAAAGCGCGGCCGAACTCCAGCGCGAAATCGAGATGCAGCGCAACCAGGTGGAAAACCGCATCGACCAGATCGCCGATCGCTTGTCGCCCGGCCAGCTCGTTGATGAACTGATGTCCTATACCAAGGGCGGGGGCGGCGAGTTCCTCTCGTCGCTGCAGCGCAGCGTGACCTCCAACCCGCTGCCGGTGGCGCTGCTGGGCGTGAGCCTTGCCTGGCTCATGGCCAAGCCGGGCGGGTCATCCAAGTCGGGCTCCAGCGCGCGCTCCCAGGGCGACGATGCCTGGGACGACAGCATCAACGCCCAGCGCGGTTACAGCACGGTCAGCACCGGCTATGTCGATGACGATCTGTATGACGACGAGGATTATCCGGTCGCCACCATTTCGGGCAGCAGCATGCAGCGCCTGGGCAGCGTCAGCGACGATGCCGGCCGCAACTACAGCGAGTTCACCGACGATTCGGGCAAGAAGTTCCGCGCCCTGACCGACAAGACCGGTCAGCGCGCCGGGCACTTCATGGACGAGGCCGGCAATCGCTTCCGCGGCTTCACCGATGCCAGCGGCCAGCAGGTGCAGCATTTCCGCGACGAAGCGGGCAATCTGCTCGACACGGCCACCGGCTGGGCGTCCCATACCTGGCGCCAGGCCCGCGCCAAGCTGCACGATGCCCGCGATGCCCTCACCTCGGGCGCCTCGTCGGCTTCGAGCCATGCCGGCCATGCCGGTCAGGCGCTGCGGCAGCAGGCGGGCTATGCCACATCGGCCATCCGTGGCGGTGCGGGCTCGCTCAACCACACGTTGGTGAACCAGTTCCGCGACCAGCCCCTGGTGGCCGGCGCCCTGGCCTTTGCCGCGGGTGCGGCGCTGGCAGCGGCCCTGCCCCATACCGAGCAGGAAGACGCCTTGCTGGGCGAAACCGCCGATCAGCTCAAGGCCAAGGCGGGCGAGCAGGCCAGCCAGGTTTACGAGCAGGGCCGCGAAAAGGCGACCGAGCTCTATGAAACCGCCGCGGGCAAGGCTGGGGAAATCTACCAGCAGGCCAAGGACGGGGTTTCCAGCGCCACCGAAGCCCTTGGCAGCACCTCGGGCAGCAGCGGTTCTGGCGGCAGCGGCTCCACTACCGGCAGCTCGAGTGGCCTGGGCGGCAGTTCAACAGGCGGCACGGCATTCTAAACACAACGCCTACCGGGAAAGGCGGCTGAACCCGCCTTTCCCTTTTCGGGGGAAGTCAATGCAAGATACGTCATCGCTTTACGCCGGTCAGCGGGGTCGGGGGCGAGACGCTGATGCGCCGACCGAAATTCCGGCAGCCGGGTGGAAAGACATTCTCTACCGGCTGTTTCGCTCCATAAACAATGACCGCATCCTCCTTACCTCCGCCGGCGTGACCTTTTACCTGCTGCTGGCGCTTGTGCCGACGCTGACCTCGGTGGTGGCCATTTACGGTCTCTTCAACAATCGCGTCGATGTCGCCAATCAGGTTGACCTGCTGGTCGGGCTGGTGCCGCCGGGAGGCCTAGAGATCATCCGCGAACAATTGATGCGGCTGACCTCGGAAAGCGAGCGCACGCTCAGCGTCACCCTGTTTATCTCCATTGCCATCGCCCTGTGGAGCGCCAGCGCCGGGGTCAAGGCCATGTTTGAAGCCATGAACATCGCCTATCACGAGCAGGAGCGCCGCTCGTTCTTCAAGCTCAACGGGGTGGCGCTGCTGTTCACGCTGGGGGGAGCGGTGGCTGCCATGATGGTGGTGGCTACCGTGGTGATCCTGCCCGCGATCATCGCCTTGCTGCCCAGCACGGGTGGCTTTGAATGGGTAGTGCGCGTGGCGTCCTACGTGGTCATGCTGCTCGTGGTGTCGGTGAGCATTGCGGGCCTTTATCGGTGGGGACCCAGCCGGGAGGAGGCCAAGTGGCGCTGGATCACGCCCGGCGCCGCCTTTGCCGTGCTGCTGCTGGGCGCCGCTTCCATCGCCTTTTCCTGGTATGTGACCAATTTCAGCGACTACAATGCCAGCTATGGCTCGCTGGGCGCCCTGATCGCCTTGCTGACCTGGCTGTGGATCTCGGTCACGCTGGTGATCCTGGGAGCCGAACTCAACTCGGAAGTGGAACACCAGACCGCCCGCGATTCCACCACCGGCCCGGAAATGCCCCTGGGGCAGCGCGGAGCCCACATGGCCGACCATGTCGGGCGGGTATGGCCATGGGATCGCAAGAAGCTCGAAAAAGTCCCCGAGCCCCAGCGCGAGCGTCGTCCGCTGGACTGGCACGCCCTGGCGCTGTCAGCGCCCGCGGCATGGCTTATGGGGCTGGCGCGCAAACGGGGCAGAAGCTGACTGGATGCATCCATGCCCCCGATGAACACCAAAGGTGATGTCGCCTATCCTTGCTCAAGAACATGGTAACAAGGGATGACGCGTTTCTTTTTCGATATTCGCGACAGCGACGGGTTGTTCCGCGACGATACCGGACTTGAACTCGAAAGCATGGACGTCGCTGTCAGCATGGCGCGCCGAACCCTTTCAGACATGGTGCGCGACGCGTTTCGCGATCCCCAGACCACCGAACTGGCGGTCAGGATCCGCGATGGCAGCCAGGGACCGGTGGTGCTCACCGTCACGCTGGAAACGCTCGACGAAGCGGACTGAAAGTTCCGCCCTTTGCCACTCAATCTATGTGGATGAGCTGCGCCTATTCGGCGCCCGCCAACGTTGCTGGGAAAAGAGGAAAGTAGATGGACCAACTGACCAGCCCCGCCCGCCCCACGATCCGGCGCGAGCAGGAAATGAAATTCGGCACCCAGATCACGGCTTCCGGCGTGCGCTTCCGCCTCTGGGCACCACAGTGTCAAACCGTTGGGCTCAAGATCATCGGTGCGGGAACGCTGCCAATGCAGGCAACCGAGCGGGGCTGGTTCGAGCTCGAAGTGCCCGGAGCGGGTGCTGGAACGCGCTATCTGTTTGTGATCGATGGCGAACTGGAAGTGCCCGATCCGGCGTCGCGCTTCCAGCCCGAGGATGTCGACGGGCCCAGCGAAGTGGTCGATCCCCTGGCCTATGAATGGCGCGACCGGGGCTGGCGCGGACGGCCCTGGGAAGAAACCGTGTTCTACCAGCTCCATATCGGCACTTTCACCGAGCAAGGCACCTTCCTGTCCACCATCGACAAGCTCGACTACTTGGTGGATCTGGGCATCACCGCCATTCAACTGCTGCCCCTGGGCGATTTCAAGGGCCGCTGGAACTGGGGCTATGATGGGGCGATGCTGTTTGCGCCCGATTCCAGCTATGGGCGCCCAGAAGACCTCAAGGCGCTGGTGGATGCCGCCCATGCGCGCGGGCTGATGATCTTTCTGGATGTGATCTACAACCATTTCGGGCCCAAGGGGAATTACCTGCCCGCTTATGCCCCGGTGATGACCGAGAAGCACAAGACGCCCTGGGGTGCCGCCCTCAATTATGACGACGAGGGCTCCCCCACCGTGCGCGACCTGGTGTTTGCCAATGTGCGCTTCTGGCTGAACGAGTACCGGTTCGACGGGCTGCGCCTCGATGCGGTCCATGCCATCGAAGATAGCGGCCCCAAGCATCTGCTGCAGGAGCTGGCTGAACAAACCCGAGCGGCCACCGATGGACGCTATATTCATCTGGTGCAGGAAAATTCCAAGAACCAGGCCCGCTGGTTCCGCCGGCAAGCGGATGGCACGACCCGGCTATACGATGCACAGTGGAACGACGACGTGCATCATTGCCTGCATGTGGCGGCCACCGGGGAAAGCTTCTGGTATTACGAGAACTATGCCGGGCGCACCGAGCTGCTGGGCCGCTCGCTGGCCGAAGGCTATGCCTATCAGGGCGAGGTCACCCCGCATGAAGGCGAGCCCAAGGGCGAACCAAGCGGCTTTCTGCCCAGCACCGCCTTCGTGGCCTTCATCCAGAACCATGACCAGATCGGCAACCGTCCCTTTGGCGAACGGATCGGGCAGCTGGTGCCCGCCGCGGTGACGCGAGTGCTGGCCGCCATCTACCTGCTGTCGCCGCAGATCCCCATGGTGTTCATGGGCGAGGAATGGGACAGCAAGCGGCCATTCCTGTTCTTCACCGATGTGGGCGAGGATCTGGCGGAGGCGATCCGCAAGGGCCGGCGCGAAGAAATGCGCCACATGATCGGCGACAGCGAGCCCGACCGATTGCCGCCCGATCCAATGGCGGAGGAAACCTTCCGTGCCTGCAAGCTGGATTGGAGCGAGCCCGACGAAGCCCAGACGGGCAGCCATCTGGCCCTTTATCGATCGCTGTTGGCCCTGCGCAACCAGGAGATCGTGCCGCGGCTGCGCGGCCTGCAAGGCCATGCGGGCCGCTACGAGATCCTGGGTGACAAGGCGGTGCGGGTCAGCTGGACGCTGGGGGACGGCTCGAGCCTCGTGCTGAGCGCCAATCTGGGCTCCGAGCCGGTAGGCGGGCTCGATCTGGATGCCCATCCCCATCTGTGGGTGGAAGGCCGCGCCGGGGGCGATACGCTCCAGCCCTGGAGCGCCGTGTTCGACCTGCATGCCGCCCCGGGACAGGGAACAAGCGCGGGGTAAGCCGTGTTACCCCAGCACCAGCAAATGGAGGGTTCGATCTTGCAACATCATGTGTATCGCCTGGTGCCGGTGGCGGGGCCGAACGATCCCAACTGGGGTCGGGCCGTGCCCCAGGGCGAGGTGGTGGTGCGGGCGCTGTCCTCAGGCGACGCCCGGGTCGTGGCGTCACATGGGGAAGCGGCGGCCATCACCCTGCGTGAGCCGCTCGCCACCACGCAGGTGGAAGCCAGCGCCCTGCGCGATCCCAAGCTCTACCATGTGGTGCAGGACACCAGCGGGCGCTATTCGGCCGAAGGGCCCCGCGCCGTGCTGCAGGCCATGTTCCAGGTGCCCGAGAATTACGTGATCAGTTCAGACTGAGGACGGCGCTAGTCGCTCCCCACATCGACTTCGCCACCTTCCTTGTCGGCCAGCGCCCCGGTTCCGGGGGTTTTTTCGTCGTCGGTCAGCTCCTCGCGCGCATGCGGCCCGGCCGGCGGGCTGGGAGCGGGCTTGTCGTTGTGGTTGTCATTGTCGTTGTGGCCGCCGGGTTGTTGCGTCATGGCAAGGCTCCTTGTGCTGGAGCTAGAACGCCCCCGCGCCGGCGCTGTTCCCTGACTGCCTGTGCGGGCAGCGGCGCATATCGGCATTCAAGCGGCGGCCGGCAGATCGTATCGGATTTGAAATGGGCGCCCACTGTGCTAGCGATATTGCCGAAATCAGGACAGCAGGACCCTTGTGAGTTCAACCGGTGACATGGGCAACGCCGCCCCTGGCTTGATCAAGCGGCCGACGCGCCTGGGCGAGGAAGTTTACAACGCCATTTACGGGCAGCTGATGTCGCGCCAGATTGCGCCGGGAGGCCGGATATCGGTGGACCGGCTGGTGCGCGAGCTTGGCGTGTCGCAAACGCCGATCCGCGAGGCGCTGTCGCGGCTGGAAGCCCAGGGTCTCGAGGTCAAGACGCATCTGGTCGGCTACAGCGCCGCCGAACAACTGGATCGACGGCGGCTGGAGCAGCTTTACGAGCTGCGGCTGTTGCTGGAGCCGTTTGCCGCCGCGCGGGCGGCTCGGAACATGTCCGCCGAGGAGCGGTAGGCGCTGGGCTAGCTGGCCGAGGCGATGCGCGCCAGCGCGAACGATCCACCCGCCGAGGCCTATCGGCATTTTGCCAGGCTCGACAGCGACTTCCATGACCTGATTGCCCAGGTCAGCGGCAATGAACTGGTGCAGGAAACCCTGGCCAACCTGCACACGCATGTGCATCTGTTCCGCTTGTTCTACCATGCGCGGGTGACCAGCGACGCGGTGCAGGAGCATCAAGGGATCATCGATGCGCTGGCGGCGGGCGATGCAAACGGGGCCGAAGCGGCGATGCGCCACCATCTGGAGCGTTCGCGCGCCCGGTTCACCGACGCGTTTGCCGGGTAAGGCTCTCGCCCGCCGGAGCGCGCAAGAGCCCAATGCCTTCAGGCCTTGGCAGCCTCGACCTGGATTTCCACCAGCACGTCGGGCATGGCGAGGCGGGCTTCCACCGTGGCGCGCACGGG
>JAQGKH010000197.1 GCA_028290225.1 Devosia sp.
GGCGCGGCGGCGGGTGGCAGCCTTGTCGCCGATGTCGACGA
Organism: Devosia sp.; assembly: GCA_028290225.1. Classification (GTDB taxonomy): domain Bacteria; phylum Pseudomonadota; class Alphaproteobacteria; order Rhizobiales; family Devosiaceae; genus Devosia. The sequence goes on from JAQGKH010000197.1 coordinate 42, forward strand.
TCTGCGCTTCGCCGCGGGCGTTGAGGTGGGTGAGTTGCGGCTCGGTCATGGCTGCACCGTCTGGGGAACGCCGTAAAGCAGGGCGCGCGTGGCGGCCACCACATCGCTTTGGCGCATCAGCGATTCGCCCACAAGGAAGGTGCCGATGCCCGCGGCGTGGTCGAGCCGCTGCAGGTGTTCGTGGCCAATGATGCCGCTTTCGCTGACCAGCACCTTGCCCGAGGGCACGCCACCCGCAAGGTTGATCGAGGTGTCGAGGCGCGTTTCGAAGGTGCGCAGATTGCGGTTGTTGATGCCGATGAACTCGGCATCCAGCGCCAAGGCACGGTCGAGTTCCAGTTGATCATGCACTTCCACCAGCGCGTCCATGCCCCAATCCTGGGCCGAATCCAGCAGGAAGCGCGCGACGTGGTCATCGACGGCGGCGAGGATGATGAGGATGCAATCGGCGCCCCAGGCGCGCGCTTCAGCCACCTGGTAGGTCTCAAACAGGAAATCCTTGCGCAGCACCGGCAGGTTGGTGGCGGCGCGCGCTTCCATCAGAAAGGCAGGCGATCCCTGGAAGGAGGGCTGGTCGGTGAGCACGGACAGGCAGGTGGCGCCGGCAGTTTCGTAGGCGCGGGCGATCTCGGCCGGGTTGAAGTCGGGGCGGATCAGCCCCTTGGACGGGCTGGCCTTCTTGACCTCGGCGATCAGGGCGTATTCGCCCCTGGCCCGCTTGGCCTTAATGGCACTGAGGAACCCGCGCGGCGGCGGCTGGTCATGGGCCTGCGCCACCACCTCATCCCACGGTCGCAGTGACTTGGCGGCCGCGATTTCCTCGCGCTTATAGGCTTCGATCTGCTTGAGAATGTCACTCATGACTGGGTTCCGTTGGAGACGGCAACAAGGCGCGCCAGGGTTGCCTTGGCCTTGCCGCTGTCAATCACCTCGGCGGCCATCGCGGCGCCGCTGGGCAGATCGTTCACTGCATCGGCCACGATGAGAGACGCGGCGGCGTTAAGGAGGACGATGTCGCGATAGGCGCCGGGGGCGCCGTCGAACAGGGCGTGGATCGCCTGGGCGTTGTAGTCGGGCTCGCCACCCAGCAGATCCTCGGGAGCGTGGCGCGACAGGCCGGCAACTTCTGGGGTGATCTCGAAACTGCGCAGATTGCCATGTGCGAGCTCGGCAACGAAGCTGGGGCCCGTGACGGTGATTTCATCGAGCCCGTCGCTGCCATGGACGACCCAGGCCTTGATGGCACGATTGGCGAGGAGGGCGGCGGCGACCGGCTCCACCCATTCGGGGGAATAAACGCCCAGCATATAGCGCCGGACGCCGGCGGGATTGGACTGGGGACCCAGGAGATTGAACATGGTGCGCACGCCCATTTCGGCGCGCGAGGGACCGACATGGCGCATGGCCGGATGATGGGCCGGGGCGAACATGAAGCCGATGCCGGCTTCGTTGATGCAGCGCGAAATCTGGGCGGGGGTAAGGTCGAGCTTGACCCCGAGCGCCTCAAGGGCTTGGGAAGAGCCGGACTTGGAGGACAGCGCCCGATTGCCATGCTTGGCAACAGGCACCCCGGCCGCGGCAACGACGATGGCGCTGGCGGTGGAAATGTTGAGCGTGCCGCCGCCATCGCCGCCGGTGCCCACGATGTCGATGGCGTGTTCGGGGGCATCGACCGGCACCATCTGCTCGCGCAGGATCGATACGGCAGCGGCGATCTCACCCACCGATTCGCCCTTGAGGCGCATGCCCATCAGGAAGGCGCCGATCTGGGATGGGGTAGCTTGCCCGGCCATGATGATGCGCATCACGGCCCGCATTTCCTCGCCGGTGAGATTGCGTCGGTCGGCAATCTTGCCCAGCGCCTGCTTGATGTCCATCAGGCAGCCTTTTTGAGGTTGAAGTCGCGGGCGAGGTTGAGAAAATTCTGCAGCAGGGCGTGGCCGTTCTCCGAAGCGATGCTTTCAGGGTGGAACTGCACGCCATGTACGGGCAGGCTCTCGTGCTGCATGCCCATGATCAGGCCATCATCGGTCGTAGCCGTGACCTTGAGGGTCGAGGGTAAGGTGCTGGGCTGCACCACAAGCGAATGGTAGCGCGTGGCTTCGAACCGAGAATTGAGGCCGCGGAACAGCCCTTCCCCGGTGTGATTGATGGTGCTGGTTTTGCCGTGCACCAACTGGGGGGCCCGCACCACATTGCCGCCAAGCGCCTGGCCGATGGCCTGGTGCCCCAGGCACACGCCCAGAATGGGTGTCTGTGCCTTGAAGCGGTCGATCACGGCCAGGCAGATGCCCGCTTCGTTAGGGGTGCAGGGGCCGGGCGACAGCACGATCGCCTCGGGCGCCATGGCGGCGATTTCATCGGTGGTGATCTTGTCGTTGCGCACCACGGTGATGTCGGCGCCGAGTTCGCCCAGGAAATGGACGAGGTTGTAGGTGAAGCTGTCGTAGTTATCGATAACGAGGGTCTTGGTCATTTTTGGCTCCAGCGCGGCCAGGGAAACAGGTTCGGAACTCAGAACCAGTCCCGCCATCGAAACCTATCTCCCATAGCCCGGCTCATTGTCCGATCCTTGCTTCGCCGGCATAGCGTAGCGCTTCCTCGGCGGCACTGAAAAGG
>JAQGKH010000294.1 GCA_028290225.1 Devosia sp.
GCCGCCCTGCCCCAATTCGACGAAATCTACAATCTGGCCTGCCCGGCGTCGCCGACTCATTACCAAAGCAATCCGGTGCGGACAGCCCGTATTTGCGCTCTAGGGGCGATAAACGTGCTTGAGCGGGCCGAGCGCGATGGGGCTCGCGTGCTCCATGCCTCGACGTCCGAAATCTATGGCGATCCCGATGTTCACCCGCAGCCAGAAAGCTATTGGGGCAATGTCAACACGGTCGGGCCGCGCTCCTGCTATGATGAAGGCAAGCGGTTTGCCGAAACGCTCTTTACTGATTTTGGCCGCCAAACGGGCGTCGTGGTCAAGATCGTGCGGATCTTCAACACCTATGGCCCGCGGATGCAGCCCGATGATGGACGGGTCGTCTCCAACTTCGTGCTGCAGGCGCTGAACAACTCCGACATCACCATTTTCGGGAATGGCAGCCAAACCCGGTCCTTCTGCTATGTCGACGACCTGATCGAAGGCTTTGTGCGCCTGATGGCGTCCGGCGACGAGGTGACGGGCCCGATCAATATCGGCAATCCGGGCGAGATCACTGTCGGGCAGCTGGCCACAACCATCATCGCGATGACCGGCTCAAGCTCCCGCATCGTTCACCTGCAACTGCCGGTAGACGACCCCAGGCGGCGCCGGCCCGACATCACCCGCGCCAGCGCCTTGCTGGGCTGGACGCCCCAGGTCCCGCTGGCTTTGGGGCTCGAGCGCACCATCCATTACTTCAGCTCCAGCATGCGGCCCAGAAACCGCACATCCGCTCGGGCCGAACGTCAATTCACCTCTGCCTAGAAACCTACCAGCCCGGGATTACTGCTATGCGCCTTATTGTTGTCGGTTCGGGCTATGTGGGCCTGGTGTCGGGAGCCTGCCTCGCCCAACTGGGGCACTCGGTGTGTTGCGTCGATAGTGACGCGCGCAAAATCGCCCGCCTCCAGGCGGGAGACATTCCCATCTTCGAGCCGCAACTGGCCGAGCTTATCGCCCGCAATGTAGCCGCGCAGCGCCTGAGCTTTGTTGACCGCCTGCCGGTCATCGATGAGGAAACCGACGCGGTGTTCATCGCCGTTGGCACCCCTCCGCTCCCCAACGGGCACGGCGCCGATCTCAGCCATGTCTTTGCCGCCGCCGGCGACATCGCCCGCAAGGCGGCGAGCAAAATCCTGGTGGTGATCAAGTCCACCGTTCCGGTCGGCACCGGGGACGCCGTGGAACGCCTGATCCGGCAGGAGCGGCCTGAGCTTGCCGTTTCCGTCGCGTCCAACCCCGAATTCCTGCGCGAAGGCAGCGCCATCGGCGATTTCACCGAGCCCGACAGGATCATCATCGGCACGGACAATCCAGAAGCGCGGCAAACCATTCGCGCCATCTATGCCGATTTGGCCCAGTGGGGGAGCCCGGTGGCCTGCATGAGCCGCCGCGCGGCCGAGCTTACCAAATACGCCGCCAACGCGTTCCTGGCCGTTAAGATTGCGTTCATCAATGAGATGGCGGATCTGTGCGAAGCCATTGGCGCCGATGTTGAACAGGTGGCGCTTGGCATGGGCCTGGACCGCCGGATCGGGGCTGCGTTCCTGCAATCGGGGCCGGGCTATGGCGGCTCCTGCTTTCCCAAGGACTCTGCCGCCTTGCTCGCCACAGCGCAGGACAGCGCCGTGCAGCTGCGCCTTGTGGAAAGCACCATCGCCGCCAATGATGCCCGCAAACGCGCCATAGGGCGCCGCGTGTTGTCGGCCATGGGTGGAGACCTCGGCAGCAAGACGGTGGCGGTGCTCGGGCTCACCTTCAAACCCGATACCGACGATGTCCGGGATGCTCCGGCTCTGGCTCTTGTTGCATCCTTGCAACGGGCCGGCGTCACGGTGCGCGCCTATGATCCCCAGGGCATGGACAATGCGCGTCCGCTCCTGCCCGGGGTTACCCTTTCCCCCGATGCCTATAGCTGCGCGCAAGGGGCCGATTGCCTCGTGGTTGCGACGCACTGGCCGGAATTCGCCACACTCGATGCTGCGCTCCTCGCCAGGGCGATGCGGGTGCGGCTGATCGTGGACCTGCGCAATTGCCTTGAGCCCGCGCATTTCACCCAGGCTGGTTTTGTGCTGCACGGGATTGGGCGCACCAAACGCCTGCCCACCACATCCCCGGTCGCCGTGGTGCTGCGGCGGCGCAGCACGCTCGGCGGGGCCAAGCCGCTTAACGGCACCGTTCCGCGCCCCCAGCTCAACCAACTGACAGAGGCCACGCCCGACTAGCTCGGGCCGGAAACCTGATCGAGGAGGAAGACATGAGCGAACTGCAACACTATCTTCAACTCGGAGCGGTGGGCGCCTTTTGTGGCGTGCAGATCGCCTACTTCCTGACCTTCATGCTCGATGCCTACTTCTTCACCCGCCCGGTGAACTGGGTGGATCCCGAAGAAGCCCGCTCGCTGTCACCCGAGCAGTTGCCCCGTATCGTCCTGTTTTATCCCGTGCTGCGCGAACTTGAAGCGACAATGCGCACAACATTGACCTCGCTCGCGCAGCTCGATTATCCGCGCAACCGCTACAGCGTGGTGGCGATCCCCAATGGTTCGGACACCCCCACCGTTGCCGCCTTGCGCCGGCTGCAGGGGGAATTCGACTTCCTCCAGATCATCGAAGTTCCCGCAACCAGCCACCGTTCCTGGCAGGTCGTTTGGGACGCCTGGGAGCGCACGCAGAAAGCGTATTGGTGGCATGAGGGCAAGCACGCCCACAACCGCGACCTGCCGCCCAAAAAGACCAGGCAGTTGATCTACGCCTTCTACCAGCTGGCGCAGCGCTTCGCCCCCGGCACCGACTTCCTCGTGAACTATATCGATGCCGACAGCTGCCCGCCGCGCGACCATTTCATGGCCGCCGCCGCCGGCATGCGCCACTATGATGTGCTGCAGGCCCAGAATATCGCCGGCAATCTCAATGCCAGCATGGCCGCAAGCTGGCATGCTTTCGACCACATGGCGTGGGACGGCTCGAAGTATCCGCACCTATCCGCCAATGGCTCGCACCCGTTCTGGGTTTTGGGCAAGGGCTTGTTCTTCCGGGCCAGCGACCTTGTGGAGCTTGGCGGATTTCATCCCTGGATCACCATCGAAGATCCTGAAGTCGGGATGCGGTTCTGGACCAATGGCAAGCGCCTGGGGATCATCAGCAACCCACTGATCGAAGAAGTGCCGCTGACGCTCGCCCATGGCATCACGCAGCGCAAACGCTGGGTCGCCGGCTTTTTCCAGAGCTTGGGCAGTCCACTGGCCCGAATGGGGATGTCGCCGATCGACCGGATCAAGGCCTGGTTGAATTTCCTGCCCTGCCTGTCGCTGTCGCTGAACTCCATCGGGTTGCCGCTCGGCATCTGGGCCTCGGCGGACCACCTGCTTGGCAATGGGACCGTGCCCGGCTGGGCCCTGCTGCTGTCGCTGCTCAATCTATGCGCCTTTGGCGCGTCGATGACCTGCCTTTATGTGCGCACCTGGCAGCGCTCGGCGCTGGTCCTTCCCCGCTGGCAGGACCGGGTCTGGTACCTGCTGCGCGTCAATCCGCTTTTTGTGCTGGTCTGGTGGCTCATCTGGCTGATCCCGATCTGGATCGGCTTTCGCATGTATCTGCGCGACGAGGGCCTGGTTTGGGAGCGCACCGAAAAGACCGACGCCAATCACGGCCTGGTCCGCGCCGCAGCCAGTCGCCCGGCCGCCGTGCTGCGGGCCGTCACTGGGAGCGGGCAGTCTCCTGCAATGAGTTCGCGGCCGGCCGAGTTCATGGCTCCGCACCTGGCGTCCACCATAGAGCATCCGCAATCCAACCAATCCGCTTTTCGTTAGTAAGGAGTACACCCATGTCCCAACGCCATGCTCTCGTGACCGGCGGGGCCGGTTTCATCGGCTCCCATCTTGTCGACACCCTGCTGGCCCGCGGCTTTGACGTCACGGTTCTTGATTGCCTGTTGCCCCAGGTGCATGGGGAAGCCGAATGCGACGCCCAGGGTTGGCCGGTTTATCTCAATCCCGCTGCGCGCCGTATCAAAGGCGACATCCTCGACGACGGAGTGTTCGAGGGGGCGCTGAAGGGCATAACGCACCTGGCTCATCTGGCGGCCTCGGTTGGGGTTGGGCAAAGCATGACCAATATCGTGGACTATACCCGCAACAACACCATGGCCGCGGCCGTCATGCTCGAGATCCTGTCCAACGGCAACCACAGCGTTGAGCGCATCGCCGTTGCCTCATCCATGTCCATCTATGGCGAAGGCGAATATCGCTCGGCGCGGACCGGACAGCCCGTCGTGCCTGCGGCCAGAAGCCACCAGCAACTGGAAAGCCGCGATTGGGAACTGCACAGCCAGGGCGAAGACCTGGAGCCGGTGCCGACAACCGAGGACAAGCTCCTGCAGCCAAGCTCCATCTACGCAGTCAACAAACGGGACCACGAGGAGATGTTCCTGTCCGTGGGGCGGGCCCTGCGCATCCCTACCACGGCCCTGCGGCTCTTTAACGCCTATGGTTCACGCCAGGCACTCAGCAATCCTTACACGGGTGTCGCCGCAATTTTCATCTCCCGCCTGCTGAACGAGCAACCGCCACTGGTGTTCGAGGACGGCAACCAGAAGCGCGATTTCGTGCATGTGCTGGATGTCGCGAACGCCTTTGCCAGCGTACTGGAAAGCGAGCGCGTCGGTTGGGAAATCTGCAATGTCGGCAGTGGCCAGGCGATAACCGTGTGCGAAATTGCTCAGTTGCTGGCTCGTTTGCTGCACAAGAACATCGCGCCACAGATTCTCAACCAGTATCGCGTCGGGGATATCAGGCATTGCTTTGCCGATACCAGCCGGTTGCAGCGATTGTTCGGCGTGACGCCCAAGCAGGATTTCACCACGGGCATGTCAGAACTCATCGATTGGGTGCAGACCGCTCGCCGGCCGGTAGATCGCTCGCTGCACTCCATGGCCGAACTGCAACGCAGCCGCCTGGTGATCTGACCTGCGCGCCACTGCAGCGGAGATCCCGGTCGTTGGGCAACCTGCCCTAACATTTGAGCAGGGTACCACCGCGTCAGGAACAAAGATCTGCCAACTGTCATTTTCCTTTCAGGAGGTGGATGGCAAATCATGATCCGAGAATATTTCGTCGCCAAGCCGCGCAACCAATGGCGGGTGATCGTTGAAGGGCGGCAGCACGGCCCCTTCAGCTCAGATGAGGCCGCCCGGCGCGCCGCCATCACTTACGCCAGAGCCGACGCCAAGGCGGGCGCCGCCGCGCGGGTTCTGGTGGAAGAACATAAGGGCATGCTATCGGCAGTTTACGAGACAGGGGCAGACCGCAGCGACGATCACTTACCGTCGCCGTGATGCGGGTGCACCAGGATCGGGGTTGCGGGGGCGTTCGCAACCCGCCTTGTTGCTGCAATCTTGCTACGGGCTGATCCTTGCCGATTGGCGCTGGAATTTTCGCTCTTCGGAACCAAGCGTCCGCAAGGCATTCCAGCAGGGGCTGGTGATCGGCAGTGACTGCAACGGCTCCGTCAACGGATGGTCTTGCACGCAGGTTAGTCCGCCTTCCCCCCGGGAACACAAGCGGCTGCGCGGCATTTCCCTTCACGACCATGCAGGGGAGATGCGGATGCTGGCAATGGATTATCGAGGCCCTTATCGGGTACGAGCCGACCACAAGCCCATGCCCAGGATCCTGCATCCCGAAGATGCCATCGTGCGGGTGACGCGCTCATGCATCTGCGGCTCGGACCTACATCTTTATCACGGTATGGTACCCGATACCCGGATCGGCATGACCTTCGGGCATGAGTTCACCGGCATTGTTGAAGAGGTCGGCCCCGAGGTCCGCAACCTTGCCGTCGGCGACCATGTGCTGGTGCCGTTCAACATTGCCTGCGGCAAGTGCCACTTCTGCCAGCAGGGATTGTTTGGCAACTGCCACGAGTCCAACAGCCAGGCGACGGCAGTGGGAGGTATCTTTGGCTATTCCCACACGGCCGGGGGCTATGATGGCGGACAGGCGCAATATGTTCGCGTGCCTTATGCCGATGTCGGCCCCTGCAAGATTCCGGCGGGAATGGATCTCGACGACGCGGTGCTGCTGACCGATGTCGTTCCAACTGGCTATCAGGCCGCCGAAATGGGTGGCATACAGCGCGGGGATACCGTGGTGGTGTTCGGCGCCGGACCGGTTGGAATCATGGCAGCCCGGTGCGCCTGGTTGTTTGGCGCCGGACGGGTGATCGTCATCGACCATCTGGAATACCGGCTCGAGTTTGCCCGCCGGTATTGCCCGGCCGAGGTTTACAACTTCAGGTCGGTGGAAGACCCGGTGTATTTCATCAAGAAGATCACCGACTCGCTTGGAGCGGATGTGTGCATCGATGCGGTTGGCGGGGATGCAGCAGGAAGCGCGCTGCATACGCTGCTGGGCACCAAGCTCAAGCTCGAGGCCGGCGCCGCCACCGCATTGCACTGGGCGATCAACTCGGTAAAAAAGGGCGGCATTGTTTCGATCGTGGGGGTTTATGGCCCGACCGGCAACCTGGTACCGATCGGCAATGTGGTGAACAAAGGCATCACCATCCGCGCCAATCAAGCCTCGGTGAAGCGCCTTCTGCCCCGCTTGATCGAGCATGTGCAGGCGGGCCGTATCAATCCAAAAGCTCTCATCACCCACAAAGTGCCGCTCGAGGAGGTCTCCGATGCCTACCACATCTTCTCTGCCAAGCTCGATGGTTGCATCAAGCCCGTCCTCGTCCCTTCCGCGGAAAATGTCGCCTGAGACCTTGGCCGCGCAGCAGCGCATCGATCCGGCCGATGTGGTGGGCTGGGGCGTGGACGCCGATCCGGCCAACAACCCCACCTATCCGATGCGTGACATCTCGCAGGACAGCAAAGGCGGTTTGAACTGGCCGCGCCCGGCGCTACAGCCCGAAACCGTCGAGGTGTTGCGCTCAACCGAGCATAACCGGCGCACCGCCGTGTTCGGCACGTCAACGCCCCCGAGTGGGCTCAGCGGAGCCATCAGGCGGCAGGCTTTCAAGAGCAGCGAGGGCAAGTGGAGCCATTGGCTGATGTTGATGGCTGCCGACCGCATCAATGTGGTGGAAGGCCTGGGCGAGGATTTGATGCGCGGCCGGGTTCCCAACATTCCCGGCGAGATGGGCATTCGCTCGGAGATCGCCCACAACATGCCGGGCCTGATCCGGAAAGTCGCGGTGGCCGGCGCCTTGATGACATTGGCCTATGGATTGGTACGATCCAGACAATCTGCTTCGCGCCGGAGTTCGGTCTCGCGCCGCCACCGGTGACGGGCGGTTAGTGTCCCGTATCTGATGTGTTCTGGCCCGCGGATTGTTCAAGTAGCCTGGCGGCAGGAGACTGATCAGTTGGCCTTGTCAGCCTGCGCCAGGCGCTCCGACACATACCGAAGTTCTGCACGCTCGATTTGTCGCGCAACGTAGCGAGCCAGATCGGCTGCTGACATCCATGGGTGGGCGCTTCCAACAGCAAATCACCCCGGACGCGGTCCCCATGCTGGTTAGCACGATGGGCGGTCAGCGTTGGCTTGATCCCCAATGAACTCATCACGGAGCTCAGGAAATACGCCTATGGAGGCGAGCCTTGGGCCCCTGCTGATTCAGGTGCAGCCACATTGCGATGGATTGGGTGGGGCCATCGCGTTCGATGATGATCCGCCGGGAGCTCGGGTGATCGTGGCGGGGCAGATCGGGACCGAGCGTGATCGAACGCCCTGGGGTCGCGACAAGCGAACGGGCGGGGATCGCTCCCCGCCCGTTCGATCTCAGTTAATAAAGAGCACGATGATGATGATCAGCCAGATCGGCACGCCAAGGAGCCAAAGGCCCAGTCCACGCAACATGATAGTTTCCTTTCTCGGTGACGCTTAGAAGCGGCGGAACACGTCAGCAAATACGCTGTTCTCGTCCCGGTGATTGCCGCCCTTCTGGGCAGCCCAGAAGGCGCCGATAGCCGAAACCAGCAGCGAGGCGGCCAGCAGGAATGCGCCAAGGATGCCGGTATTGCGCGCCGTGCGAGCGGTCTCCAGTGCGTCCTGGCGGGCCTGCTCGACATTGGCGATGACCTGGTCGACACGGGCATTGGCTTCTTCGGGCGTGACGCCGGTATTGGCGGCAACGACATTGGCCAGATAAGCGCGATCTTCTTCCACCACGGTGCCATCGCCCAAAGCGGCCTGGGCAAAGATCCGGCCGGCTTCGGCGCGCGCCGTTTCGGCATCGGCCGGCTGCTGGGAGCGAAACAGGGTGTCGATGAAGTAAGCGTTGGGATCAACCGCCTCGGCTGCTCCGCCCGCAACGTTGGACGCCGCTTCGGTCGCGGTCGACAGGGCGGCCCCTGCGGTATTGATCGCGGCGCCAATGCCGCTCACCGCCAGTGCGGTTCCCAAGACCACGGCGCCCGCCCAGACCAGCAGCCCGTGCGCTCCGTCACGCACATCGCTCTCGTGCTCGGTGGCATCATGGTAGCGGCGCCGCAGCCGACCGGTGAGGTAACCGCCGGCCATGAAGCTCGAAACCTGGACCCAAAGGAACCAGCTGGCGGCTACGATGGCGATAAAGATGGGCGAGGCGCCCTCGCGCGCGTTGAAGTCGAGGAAGTTCAGCCCGATGGCGGATCCGAAGCTGATGAACACGACGGAAATCGCTGAAGCAAGCACGATCCCTGCGATGATAGCGGGCCAGTCCACATAGGAAGACTGGTCGCCGTCAGACGCTATTGCGGCGGTGCGGGTTACACCCGAAGTTGAATCGATGGTCATGATGTGCCTTTCACTGAACGGAACGAGAGAAGCTGCCGCTCCGCTCAGCTGAGACCAAGAAAGGACAGGATCGCCAGGACGATGACAACGAGACCGACAAGATAGATGATGGAGTTCATGGTAGGGCCCTCAGGCGTTGACGCAATGATCACTCAACCGTGAGCGCCGCAATTTCGTTCCGAAGCTGCTCA
>JAQGKH010000327.1 GCA_028290225.1 Devosia sp.
TCTTGCCCAAGCAACAGGAGAAGCATCCATGGCTGATCTCAGCGGTATTCGCGAGCATATGGAAGTGATTGGCGCCGATGGCGTGCATATCGGCACTGTCGACAAGGTCGAGGGCGGTCGCATCAAGCTGACCAAGGCGGATTCGGGTGAAGGGAGCCACCACGGCCATCACCACTTCATCGAAGGGGGCCTCGTGGCCGAAATCGAGGGCGACAAGGTGCGTCTTTCCGCCAATGGCGCGGTAGCCGTGCTGCATGAGGAAGAAGAGGACGGCGGCCAGGCCTGAGCCGGCTCGGGAGCGGCTGGGGACACGGCCAGCCGCTCCCGCTTTCTAGGGCGTTGCGGCCAAGCGCTGTATCTTTGCCAGCCGGCCCGCTCCCCCCGGCGGGATCCGCAACTCGATCCGCCAGGTCGCCGCTTGGAGCAGCTGGGGCGCCCGCTCCGCCCATTCCACCAGCACGATGGCGTCGGCGCTGTCGAGCAGGCCCAGTTCCTCCACCTCGCCGGCATCGCCCAGCCGGTAAAGATCGGCATGCAGCACCGGGGCCTTGAGGGTGTCGTAGGGCTGCACCAGCGCAAAGGTCGGCGAAGGCACCTCGAGCCCGTGATCTCCCGCGAGCGCGCGGATCACCGCCCGGGCCAGGGCAGTTTTCCCCGCCCCCAGTTCACCCTCTAAACTGACGATGTCGCCGACCTGCAGGGTCTTGGCGATTTCGGCTCCCAAGGCAGCGGTAGCGGCGTCGTCGGGCAGGAAACGGTCCATTACTCGGCGAAGCTCACCATGGCGCTGTTACGCGGCAGGTTGACGGTGATACGGCTGCCGCGCGGCTCGCGACCCTGGGCCGAGATCGTGCCGCCATGCAGGTTGACGAACGTCTTCACAATAGCAAGCCCCAGCCCTGCGCCGCGTTGGCGCCCGGTGGTCTGGCCGTCGATGCGGGTCAAAATAGCCGCCTTCATCTCGTCGGTCAGCCCCGGGCCTTCATCTTCAATCACAAACAGCATGCGCTCGCCCCGGCTCATCACCCGGAGCCGGATTTCACCACCCGGCGGCGAGAAGCGCGCCGCGTTGCTGAGCAGGTTGTAGATCACCTGCACGATGCGCGTGCCATCGGCCACAAAGGGCGGCAAATCGTCGGCAATGTCGATCACGAGGTTGATGGGCTTTTCACCCGAAATCTCGGGAAAGGTCGCCGAGAGCCCGGCACGCGCCTTGTCGACAATGCCGGCCACGTCCAGCCGCTCGGGCCGGAGTTCGGCGATGCCGGCATCCACCGACGCAAGATCGAGGATATTGTCGATCAACACGCCCAGGGTGACGCTGGACGCCCGGATGTAGTCGATATAGGCGCGCTGACGCTCATTCATGTTGCCGCCCTCGGTACCGGCCAGCAGGTCGGCAAAGCCGATGATGTTGGTCAGGGGCGAGCGCAGTTCATAGGAAACATTCTCCACAAACGCGTCCTTGAGCAGGTCGGCGGCAACCAGGGCGTCGTTGCGCTCCTTCAATACGCGCGAATAGCTGGCGCTTTCGGTGACATCGAGAAAGGTCATCATAGTCTGCCCATCGGACAGCCGGGTAATGGCATAATCGAGCAGGCGCCCATCGGAGCGATTGATGCGACCGGTCTGGTCTGCCCGGGTCGGATTGAGATCAATAATCCCCCGCTTCAGGTCCCGCCATATAGTGGCGCCGTCAGCGGGAATGGCCAGGCCGCTGGCTGCGGCAATCTGGTCGATATGGGGATTTTTGCCCAGCTCGTTCATCGGCAGCTTCCAAAGGGCCGAGAGCTGGGGATTGGACAGCGTCAGGCGCCCATTGGTGCCAAACACTGCCACAGCTTCGGACAGCGCGTTGATGGTTTCGCGCTGCACATTGGAAAAGGCCTTGTTGGAGGATTCGAGCTGCAGGCGCTCGGTGAGATCCTCGAACACATAGATGACACCGCCATTGGGGCCGGCCGGCGCCGAAATGACCTTGATGCTGCGCCCATCGGGCAGGTGCCAGGGGTCGTTTTCGCGCGGCACTTTGAGCGTATACGAGGTCAGGTGCTGGGCGCGCCAGGTCTTGTAGTCGACCTCGTTGGGCAACATGCCTTCGGTCCGCAGCTTGTCCAGGATGGCGCGCTCGTCGAGCCCCAGCGTCAAAAAGCCGGCATCAAGATTCCAGAGGTCGGCATAGGCCCTGTTGAACTGCACCAATTCGCGCTTGGCGTTGAACACCGCGATGGGTGTGGCCAGGGCATTGATGATGCTGCCCATATAGGAGGCGGTCGGTTCCGCCAGCTTTTGCGCCGGCTCCAGCGGTCGCAGGTACCCCGCACTGCCGCCCTCTATGGCGAATTCAACCAGCTCGTAGGCACCGCGTTCGGCCAAATTGAGCCGAAGCACCGTTGGCTTGCCATTGCTGGTGCAGGCCGCAAGGTGGCGCTGCAGTTGCGTGCTGTCCAGCAACTCGGCAGGCTCGCTCTCGCTGGCGGATTTACCCAGGGCTCGGGCGAGTTCGTGATAGGCGGCATTGGCAAAAACCAGCCGTCGGTTGGCGTCGCGCAGAAAGGCGGGCTTAGTGAGCAGGCCCAGGATGGCCCGGGCGCTGGAAAGGTCGCCCTGCGCAACAGCATGGTCAAGGCGATGTTGCGGATGGGCCTGGAGAAAGGCCGGCCGCAGGCGCATGGCCGCACCCCCACCGAGCACCCAGCCCTGCGCCCGGACCAGCCGGCCATCAAGCGTGTTGACACTGGTGGTGAAGGAATGGCCCCCCATGCGTAGTTGCTCGAGCATTTCGGTCAGCCGCTCGGCATCTCCGGGCTGCAGCCAGCTTTGGAACTTGAGCACGCTTTCGGGCTGGCGGCCCGCCGGCAGTACGGCAGCCACTTGTCCGAGGAATTTTGGCGCTCCACCGCTGTTCTGGGTCCAAAGAACGGTGACCTCGCGCGTGCCCGACAGCAGCGCCTCGTATTCGTCCACCAGGGCGCGCAACCCGGCGATCTGCCCGGCAGCCCTTTCGCGCTCGGCCTTGTTGTCGTGGAGCATGGTGCGAACTACCGCCATGGCGGTGAGAGCAAAGGCACCGGCACCGATGGCAAGGGCCAAGGGCGCAGCCGACGTCAATGTTCCCCCGTCAGGGGTCTGGGATAGGGCAGGAACCACGGTGAGAAGGGTCATGGGGGCCGCTGCCAGCGTGACAAATCCCCAGTGCTTCCGGAATCGATCCGGCGCCATGCATAGCCCTCGTGTCTTGTTGCGTTTGGGTCGGCCCGAACGGACCGCTACGCTTGCACTCGAAAGAGGCCTGATACACGCCGAACCGGTCTCGTTCTGGCTGGCCCCGAGCGGCTGCCTGTCCCAGGCAACCGATTCGCCTAAACATAGCGAGGGGTGATTTTGGCTAAAAGACTCTTAATGACTGTGCATTACGGGCAAAGCCCTGTTTGGCCCACTTGACCAAGAACGAAGCAGCAACATTACTGCTTCGAAAATGGGGGCTGAACCGCGAGACCGCACCGCCGCAACAGCTCGGCTAGTAGCGATATTCGCCTGATTTAAAGGGACCAGCCGGAGAAACGCCAATATAATCAGCCTGGGCTTGGGAGAGCCTGGTCAGCTTAGCACCCAGCTTGGCGAGGTGAAGCTCGGCAACTTTCTCATCCAGGTGCTTGGGCAGCACATGGACCTTTTTCTCCATAGTGGTGCCGTTCGTCCACAGTTCGATCTGGGCCAGGGTCTGGTTGGAAAAGGAGGCGCTCATGACAAAGCTCGGGTGACCCGTGGCATTACCCAAATTAACGAGCCGCCCTTCCGACAAGAGGATCAACCGCTTGCCGTTGGGCTGCTCAATCAGGTCTACCTGGGGCTTGATGTTGGTCCATTTAAAATTGCGCAAAGCGGCAACCTGGATCTCGTTGTCGAAGTGGCCGATATTGCAGACAATCGCCATGTCCTTGAGGTTGCGCATGTCATCAAGGGTCAGGACATCCCGGTTACCGGTGGCGGTAACAACGATGTCGGCGCGGTGGGCGGCATCCTCCAGCGTGACGACCTCAAAGCCCTCCATGGCGGCTTGCAGAGCGCAGATTGGATCGACCTCGGTGACCAGGACGCGGGCACCGGCGCCGCGCAGCGACTCGGCCGAGCCCTTGCCCACATCGCCATAGCCGCAAACAATCGCGACCTTGCCGGCGAGCATCACATCGGTGCCGCGCCGGATGGCGTCCACCAGGGACTCGCGCGTACCGTACTTGTTGTCGAATTTGGACTTTGTAACGGAGTCATTGACGTTGATGGCCGGGAACGGCAGTTCGCCCCTGGCATGCAACTGATACAGGCGCATCACGCCCGTCGTGGTTTCCTCCGATACACCGCGAATGGCGGCCCGGATGGTGGAATAAAATTGCGGGTGCGTGGCAAGGCGCTTGCGGATCGTGGCAAAAAAGATCTCTTCTTCCTCGTTGGAGGGGTGATCGAGGAGGGAAGGATCGGTTTCAGCCCTGGCCCCATTGAGGATCAGCATGGTGGCGTCGCCGCCGTCATCGAGGATCAGATTGGGCGTCTGCCCATTGCCCCATTCCATCATCCGGTCCGTGAAGGCCCAGTATTCCTCCAGCGTTTCACCCTTATGGGCGAAGACGGGAACACCCGTTGCTGCAATAGCCGCGGCGGCATGGTCCTGGGTGGAGAAGATGTTGCAGGACACCCACCGCACTTGGCCGCCTAATGCCACGAGGGTTTCGATGAGAACCGCAGTCTGGATCGTCATATGAAGCGAGCCGGCGATGCGCGCACCGCGCAGTGGCTGGGCCGCAGCATATTCTTCGCGGATGGCCATAAGCCCGGGCATCTCGGTCTCGGCGATCTCGATCTCCTTGCGACCAAAGGCGGCCAGAGAAATGTCCTTAACCGCGTAATCAGTGTTCTGGGTGACCATGGCGTGCTCCGCTTGCATGAGTGCTCTCCCTATACGGGAGGGCGGCGGCTGGAGCAATTAGGGATATAAAGATCGGGTTATATGCAACCTCGGGCCGGGCGGGGGCGCCGGCGGAAGGGCAGGGCCAGCAACCGATAGATGGCCGAAAACAGGACATAGCCGAACAGGAAGCCGGCGCCGGCATAAAGTAGCCCTTCGGGGGTCAGGGGCATGGCCGGCTTGAAGTTCTGCAGGGTGCGGCGGCCGATATCGGTATCGACGAAAGCGGGCAAGGACCGAAGCCGCTCGAAAGGGCCGACATCTTCGATGCGACTCAATGCGGCGCTAAGTTGATCGTACCGGGTAAAGGTTTGGGCCATGCTGGTGCCGCGCCCGGCAAGGAACGCATCGCTGGAGGCGCTGTAGCGCGCCAGTGCTGCCTGGCGGTCGAGCCCCCCTGCGGCGGCTGCACGGTCGAAATCTTGCGTGATCACCCGCAGCTCATCAACGGCGCCGCCGAGACGCTGGGTATATTGCTGGGCGTATTCGGGGAACTGGCTGAGCATGGCCGCCAAGGCCAGGCCACCAACGCCAGCAATCAGGTGCCGCATGCCGTTCTACTCCCGGTGCGCCAAGGCTCAGGCGGTAAGACCATCGCTGTCTTCGTCAAAGCCGTTGTTCACCAGCTCCACAATGGCTTCCAGCGCCTCACGCGCCTGCTTGCCGCTGGCCTGCACCAGGATGTTTGTGCCCGGCCCAGCGCCGAGCATCATCAGCCCCATGATCGAGTTACCAGCCACGGTGATCCCGTCCTTGACGACGTTTATTGTTGCATCGAAGCATTCGGCAGTTCGAACGAACCGTGCGGAGGCGCGTGCATGCAAGCCCTTGCGGTTCACGATCGTCAACTGTTGGGCCACAGCACGCCCACCTGGCGCCACGGAGTCCATTCAACTAGCTCGCGCCTAAAATAGCCGTGGCCACATTGATATATTTGCGCCCTGCCTCTTGGGCAAGGTTGACCGCTTCCTTGAGGGGCATCTCGGCCCGAACGCGCGCAATCTTGACCAGCATGGGCAGATTGACACCGGCAATCACCTCTACCGGGCGCACCTGCATCACCGAAATCGCAAGGTTGGACGGCGTACCCCCAAACATATCGGTGAAGATGATCACCCCTGAGCCGGTATCCGCCTTGTCCACAGCTGCAAGGATGTCGTTGCGGCGAGTCTCCATATTGTCCTCAGGACCAATGGCGATGGTTTGGCAGAAATCCTGCGGCCCAACCACATGCTCCAGGGCAGACTTGAACTCAGTGGCGAGCGCGCCATGCGTCACCAGAACCATACCGATCATGCAGTGTCCCCAGGCCGCCGAAAGCGCCGGTGGCGCTGACAGCTGTTCAGTCCTTCTTGCCCCTGCCGCTCAGCCCCGCTTTATACGGTACCGCAAGAAAATGAGCGGCCCGTAAATCTAGGCAAGCGCCACCTTTGTCCCAAGGACAGCAGGATTCAAGTGGTATTTTGTCACGCTGGTTAGCGGAGGGCCTTGACCGCCTCGTTCACCAGCAACACCTGATGGCCGAGAGCCAGCAAGGAGCCCTGCGGAACGGGCGCTCGGGCAATCTCCAAGCCAAGCAGGTCGGCAGTGAAAGCACCGGGTTCGGGCAAGCGGATGGGATCACTCACCAGATCGACGACGAGGTTCAGATCCACCGGACTGCGATGAGGGCGCCGGATCAGCCCGCGAAAGCGCAGTTCGATCAACCCGGCGATCGGCTCCGGCGCTGTCATGCTCAGGCGATCGCCGATACGGCTGATCATAACCTGGTCGTCTGCTACAAGATAGGATTGGGCACCCCGGCCCTGCCAATGATCCAGTAGGGACAGCGCAAGTAGAGACTTGCCGGATCCCGAGGCGCCGCGCACCAGCACGCCAAAAGGCCCCAGCAATACGGCTGTGGCGTGCACGTGAACGGGAGCGTTCATGTGAGCGGCACCTACTTACGCGCCCGCGGCAGAACGATGGTGAACACGGCACCAGACCGGTCCTCGCGATTATGCGCCTTGATCGTACCCTTGTGGGCATCAATGATCTGCTTGGAGATAGAGAGCCCTAGGCCGGAGTGGTTGCCGAACCCGTCACTATCCGGACGATCCGTATAAAAGCGCTGGAAAATACGGCTTAGATCGCCGGTAATGCCCCCTCCTTCGTCGGTTACGGTTACTGTGACCTCTTCAGGCCCGGTGGCGAGCGCGACAGTGACAGTCCCTCCCGGGGGAGAAAACGACACTGCATTGTCGATCAGGTTGGCAAAAACCTGCGCTAGGCGGCTTTCGTGCCCACTCACCACCGCCGGGCCGCGCCCGCTGCGTTTGCCCAAAGCAACGGCAACGTTCCGGCCGACAGCGATATCCTTCTGGATACCCACCATGGTCTGGGCGAGCTTGTCGACGTCAACCAGTTGCGCGCTTTCGCGGGCCAGTTCGGCGTCCAGACGACTGGCATTGGAGATGTCGGAGATCAGCCGGTCAAGCCGACGCACATCGTGCTGGATAATGGCATTCAGGCGCTCCCGATCTTCAGCGCGCTTGGCCAGGGGCAAGGTTTCAACAGCAGAGCGGAGCGAGGTCAGCGGATTTTTGAGTTCATGCGCCACGTCAGCGGCGAAGCGTTCGATGGCTTCGATACGGTTGTACAGCGCGTCGGTCATCCGACGTAGTGCGCCGGAGAGATGCCCGATCTCGTCAGTGCGGTCTGTGAAGTCAGGAATCTCGGCGCGGGCGTCGCCGGCGGTCTGAACCCGCTCGGCTGCGGCGGACAGGCGCCGCATAGGCCCGGCAATGGTGCCGGCCAACAACAGC
>JAQGKH010000361.1 GCA_028290225.1 Devosia sp.
ATCGGCCAGGATCTTGAGAACAGTGGTCTTGCCGCAGCCGGAAGGCCCAACCAGCGAAACAAAATCGCCGCTATTGACGTCGAGGTTGACATCCGAGACGGCCAGCACTTCGCGGTCGCGGGTCTTGTAGACCTTGCGCACGTTCTGCAAGCGGATCAGGCGGTCGCTCATGGCGTGTCGGTCCTCGTGGCAAGTGGCGCGAAACGCTGCCATGGAAGTTGACGTTCAAAGGCGTGTGCGGCCTGCAGGACGATGAGGTCATTGCGAGGCGGGCCGACAATCTGCAGACCCACGGGCAGGCCGGCTGCGGTCAAGCCGCATGGCACGCTGCTCGCCGGCTGGCGCGTCAGATTGAACGGATAGGTGAAGCCGTACCAGGAGCGCCCGTCATAGCCAGCCGGGCTGTTGCGCCCGACCGCGAAAGGCGGCACGGCAAGGGTCGGGGTCAGCAGTAGATCAAAGCGCTGGTGAAACTCGCCCATGCGCCGCGCCAGCATGGCGCGCTCCACCTGAGCGGCCAGATGCTCTTCAAGGGTTGCGCCACGGCTTTCCTCGATATCAGCGACCAGAAACGGATCCATCAGATCGTACTGGGACGGCGAAACATTGCGGAAGGCAAAGGCCGTCAGTCCACGCTTGAAGCGATGAAAAGCGGGCCAGGGATCGTCGAACACCTGCTCGACCTCCTCCACCGTCGCACCAAGGTCGCGAAAAACCTCGACGGCACGCGTGACGACCGCGCGCACTTCGGGCTGCAGATCGACATAACCCAGGGTCGGGCTCCAGGCGATGCGCCATGTGCTGGGATCGGCTTGGTCCAGAAGGTCGGCGAATGGCAAAGGCGGGGTAGGGTCGGCTTCCCAATCGCGGATGTCAGGCTGAGCGATCACCGACAGCATCAGCGCCGCGTCGCGCACCGTGCGCGACATGGGCCCGAAAGCGGCCAGCGAAGCATAGGGCGTTGGCGGGTACATCGCCACCCGGCCCGCCGATGGCCGGTGGCCGAAAACGCCTGAAAAACTTGCCGGGATGCGGATCGATCCCCCAGCATCGGTAGCGAGAGCTAATGGGCCGATGCCGGTCGCAACGGCAGCACCAGCCCCACCGCTGCTGCCGCCAGGCGTCAGGTCGGTGTTCCAGGGGTTGCGCGTAATGCCGGTCAGGGGAGAGTCCGTGACGCCCGTGGCGGCAAATTCGGGTGTCGTCGTCTTGCCGAACAGCACCGCCCCATGTTCGCGCAAGCGCGCCACGGCAGGACCGTCTTCATTCCATTGCTGATTGGGATCGACGGTGCGGGAGCCACGCAGGGTTGGCCATCCCGCCGTCAGGATAATGTCCTTGATCGAAACGGGCACGCCGTCGAGCAGACCCTTGGGCTGACCCTGTCGCCACCGGCTGGCCGAAGCCTGCGCCTGCTGGCGCGCGCCATCCTTGTCGACAACGCAGAAAGCGTTCAGCGCAGGCTCCAGCCGGTCGAGTTGATCGAGGACCGCGTCCACGGCATCGACCGGGGAAATCGATCCATTGCCATACCCTTCCAGCAGGTCACTCGCCGAAGCGAAGGCCAGCTTGCCGGTATCGCGGCTCATGGCGAATTCCCGTCAAGACGGGCGTCCTTGACCACGAAAATCCGTTCCAGCAGCAGCACCAGCGCATAAAGCAATACGCCTAGCAAGGTGAGAAGGATCACGGCCATGAACATGCCGGCGGCGTCGAGCTGCCCCTGCACCTGGATCATCAGATAGCCGAGCCCCTGGCTGGACGCGACGAACTCGCCAACGATCGCACCGGCTACCGCCAGCACGGCGCCCACCTTCATGGCCGAGAAGATATAGGGCAACGCGCCCGGCAGCTGGATCTTGAGGAAGATCTGCGTCCGCGAGCCCTTCAAACTGCGCACCAGGTCAAGCAGATCGGGCTCGACTTCGCGAAGTCCGCGCGCGGTGGTGATCAGAATCGGGAAGAAGGAGAGGATAAAGGCGAAGATGATGTTTGTCGTGATCCCATAACCAACCCAGATTACCAGAAGCGGGCCAAGCGCCACCTTGGGCACGAGGCTGAAGGTCACGAACAGCGGAAAAAACGCGATGTGCAGGAACCGGAACCACGAGAACAGCAGCGCCACCACGACGCCGAATGCCACGGCCAGCGCATAGCCGACGAAGATTTCGACAGCCGTGACCCAGCTATTGTTTAGCCACTGGTAGCGCGGCTCGACCAGGGTCATCAACGTCGCCACCGGCGATGGCAGAATGAAAGCGGGAACGGCACCGGAACTGGCGGCAACCTGCCAGATCAGCAGCACCGCCAGGTGCACGCCCACGACAATGGCGTAGCGGGGCAGCTTGTCGGCAAATTCCCGCCAGTGGGTGCGCTGGATCGGGGCGGCAATGCGCGGATCTGCCTCCTGAATCGCCGACATCTGCACCCCCTCCAGAGAACAAAACCAACCAACTGGTTGATGGATGCTATGCGGGAGGTCTGATGCTGTCAATCGGGCCGGAGGGCCTGCAGGACAAAGTTGACGACATGCGCCCGTCGCTCGGCGATATGAGCCTAGTCGTCGAACTTCCTGTCGAAAATCGAGGACAGGGTATGGATGTTGTTGAAGTAGAAAAAGCCCAGGCCCGCAATCGAGATATAGAGCTGCACCGGGTCCGCATCGGCGCGGAATTGACCCGCCGCAGCACCGCGATCCAGCGTTTCCCTGATCATGCCCACCAGCAGCGTATGCAGTTGCGGCAGGTTCTGCGATGCCTTGAAGTGGCGCCCCTTGTGGAAATTGACATCGGTCAGTAGCGCCACGAAATCGCGGTTCGCCGCTAGGTAATCGAAAGAAAACACCACGAGCCGCGTCATGGCTTCCCTGGCGTCGCCCGCCTTGAGATCAAGCTTGGATTCCTCGGCGCGGATACGCGCATAGGCCTGTTCCACCACAACCTGGTAGAGCGCCTCCTTGCTCGAGAAGTGGTGATACACCAGTTGCTTGTTCACCCCGGCCTTCTTGGCGATCTGATCGACCCGCGCGCCTTCCAGCCCCTTGCTTGCAAACTCTTTGCTCGCGGCCCGAAGCAGCAACTCACGGCTCGACAGGTCCGGCTTCTTGCTGGCCTGCCGCCGGGGCTTGGCAATGGGCGCGATTGCGCCCGCTTCGGGCTTGGCAGTGAGCTTCGGCATGGAGGCAACCAAACAGTTGATCAGGTGATTGACGCGGAACAGGCGCAGGTCTAGCGTTTGTGTAATGCAGATCGTATGCACGGTCGACCCTGTGTACGCCCGCAGGACCATTGGAGATGGTTGTGCCTG